>CAMOZF010000265.1 GCA_946630765.1 uncultured Lachnospiraceae bacterium
TTGAAGCTTTTCTCCACGGGAAGCGCCCAGAGCCAGGCGTAGAAGCCCGGGACAATGATCAGCGCGAAGGGAACGACATAGCAGAGCGCAACGGCCCCGGCAAATGTGATTACGAGAGGAATCATCGTAAACAGATTCTTCGCGCCGAACCAGAGCGCCAGCCGGAGTCCTCCGCCGAGCGTAACGGAAAAACGTGTGATCACGGGTATCAGATAGTAGCTGACGCAGGCTAGCACGACGGAAAAGACCAGCACAAAGACAAAATAGATGCTGCCAAGATTCGTATTGACGCCCTTCCAGTCGTAAAAAAGCTTCATGCCGAACAGAATACCGGCGAGCAGAATATAAATCAGGCTCAGCGGGATTCCCTGCCGGAGGCTGTCCTTAAAGGTTTTGAAGAACTCGCCTGTCACTTTTCCGACGTCGTGCCGCAGCACCTTTGAGCCGGTCTGGTAAAGCGCGCAGGCCGCCGGAATCACGGTCACGACAGGAATGCAGCATAGAAGGAAGAACAGGCTCAGCGCAGCCATGTCAAATATTTTCGTCAGTATGCCGGTGATCTTTCCGCTCAGTTTCATAGCTTCTTTTCCTCCTTTATTTCCCGCCGACCATCGCGCGGTATTCGACAGGAGTCATTCCCGCGTATTTTCTGAAAATCGTCGAGAAATACGAAATATTATCGAATCCGACCTCCAGTGCGATCTCGGTCATACTGCCGCGGGTCGTCTCAATCCGTTTTTTTGCTTCTTCAACCCGGCAGATATTAATGTATTCGCGGATCGTCTTCCCGGTCTCGCGATGAAACAGTTTGGAAAGGTAATTCGGCGCGAGAAGCACCTCGTCCGCGATCTCCTGCCGGCCGATTTCCTCCATGTAATGCGCTTCGATATATTTCTTCGCCCGGTCGATCGCCGAGCCTTCGCTGCGGTTTTCATCAATACGCGCCGTGACGTAGTCATACATATAGTTCGCGTACTTGATCATATAAACCGCGCCGGAGGAAGCGTTTTTCTGGATCTGGCGCACCATCTGATCCTGCATCAGTTCCTGCGTATCCAGATGGTTCTCGTACATGTAGCCGTAAAAGGCCTGCGTAAGCCCGCTCGAAATGACCTGCATCCACTCCGGATCGAGCCGCGCGCCGTTCTTCTCAAGAAAGCGCTTCAGATACAGCGCAAGTTCGCTTTTCCTGCGTTCGCGCACAAGCCGTACAACGGTCTCCTGGCTGATCATTTCCTGTTCATTTTGCGAGACGCCGCTGTCCTCCGTAAGGTAGCTTAAGCTGGACTGCAGGGATGTTTTGCGCATGAGATATTCATCTGCCAGATCCCGCGTGTCAGCCAGTTCCCGCGCTGAAACCACATCTGAGACGACGCACGCGATCGAAAGATCCAGATACATCCGAAGCGCCTCCGAAAGGCGGTCCGCCTTCTGGCGCATCAGTTCATTGGAAAAGTCCTTTTCCGGAATCCGGTAATAAGCGTGGAAAAGTCCGCCGGAAATCCGGGCCGCATAATAGTTCTCCGCCGCCCGCTCAAGTCCGATCATCACCTCTGTCGTGATATTTTCCAGTATGAACAGCAGCTCATGCCGGCTGTATTTCCGCAGACCCGCCTCAATGTCCGCCTGAAAAGCCACAAGCCGCGACGGTTTCTCCGGATCAAACGCCACACCCCGCCTTACCGCCGCGATCCGGATCTCTTCCGTATCCGCGGGGAAGACATGATTCAGAAGCTCCAAGAAAAACGCCTGCTGCATGAGGCGCGCGCTTTCAGGATTCTCCGGGGCATTCTCCTTCCGCTTCTCCCGGCAGCGTACAATCGCCTTTGTCAGCACCGCGATCAGCTTTTCAGGAAGAAAGGGCTTCAGGAGGTAATCCACAACGCCGAAGCGGATAGCCGCCTGCGCATAGGAAAACTCAGCGTGGGCCGTCAGGAAGATCACTTCAGGCCGGTACACATCCTCCAAAAGCTCCCCAGTCATCGCGATTCCGTCCATGACGGGCATCTCGATGTCGCTGATCACGATATCCGGCTTCGTTTCCCGGATCACAGAAAGGCCGTCGCGGCCGTTCTCGGCGGACAGCACCTCCGTAATTCCGAGGCTTTCCCAGAGAATCGTTTTTTCGATCATTTCCAGGATATTATGCTCGTCTTCAACGATCAGTACCTTCATTCCCCTCTGTATCTCCTTCTGTTTCCTGTACCTCTGTTTCCTCCGGGATCCGGATCTCGATCCTTGCGCCGGAGGGAAGCACGTTCTCCACCCGCATCAGGCTGCTCTTTCCGTAATGAAGTTCCAGGGTCCGGCGTACGTTCTTCAGGCCGATGTGGCCGTCCGCATCCAGAGCCGGCTGTTCGGAATTATAGTACCGCAGCTGTTCTTCCGAAAATCCCGGTCCGTTGTCTTCAATCGCGATCGTGACGCCCGTGAAATCCTCTTCCCGGACACTCCGGCAGGAAATCAGCACTTCCATGAATTCCGTCTGCCCCATTGCGTATTTGAACGCGTTCTCGACGATGGTCAGCAGCAGGTATTTCGGAAGCCGTGTCTTCTTCGCCTCTTCTTCGCAGTCAATGAAGACCATCGCCTTCTGCGGAAAGCGGATCTCCTGCATCTCAAAATAGTTGTCGATATTGGAGAGCTCCTGCTCCAATGTAACGTAGGTTTCCTCCGTGCCGATGACATAGCGGATATAACCCGAAAGCTTCATCAGATAGTCTCTGATATCATCATTGCGGTTCTGATAGGTCATCGCGCTGACGGTTGTAATGGCGTTCAGGAAGAAATGCGGACGGATCTGCGAGCGCAGAAGCGTGAGCTCCTGTTCCTTCTTCTGCAGTTCATTCTCATAAAGCTGCATGCGGTCCGCGATGACTTCGGAAAGCAGCGTATTCAGCGTTGTTTCGAGTGTCCGAAGCTCCACGACATCGGTATTCTCAGAAACCGGCTTCATCTGCGTCACATCCTCGATCTCGCGCAGTTCTCCGGAAAGCTGCTGTACCGGCGCGATCACTTTCTTCCTGAGCCGGCGGTTATTCAGCACAATAAGCACGAAGGAAAGGACCAGCGCCGCAAACACCACGAAGAGGAGCTGGAATCCGAACTGCGTGAAGCTTCCGATCGGAAGGCTGATGGTCATCGAAAGCTGTTCCGTCAGAACGATATCCTCCGAGACCGGATTCCAGAGATCCCTTTTCAGACTCTCATCCGTCCACGAAAAGCTTCCTCCCCGAAAATCCGTTACTTCCGCAGAGCCTTCATAAATGTCTGCGAGGAAAAGAAGCTCGGAGAAAACCTGCTCCGGGTCCGCCAGAACGCCGATATAGAAATCCTCCGAACGCAGATAAAACTGGATTCCGATATATTTCCTGCCGCCGATTTCATAAAACATCCAGCGGCGGTTGAAATCCGCCGTCTCCCTGGGGAGCTCGGACTCCAGCCAGTCCTTCACCGCAATCCTCTCCT
>CAMOZF010000266.1 GCA_946630765.1 uncultured Lachnospiraceae bacterium
GAAGGATCAGGAATTCCCTGAATTCCTCCGGTGTATAAAGCCGCGTTCCGATCCGGAAGGCCTTCACATCAGAAAGTTCAGAAAGCTCCTGTTCAAAGACCTCGAACGCTTTCGTCCCGAAAGGAATTCTTCTTCCTTCACTGAGTGCGCCGTCCTTTTTCAGGAAAACCGTGACCTTCGGCGCCGCTTTATCGAGGAACATTCGGGCGCATTCAAAGGCCGTCTGCAGGTGGAATTTCCCGTGATCCGGGAATTCCCGCGCAGGGATGATGCCAAAGCGGACTTCATAAGGCGCTGCCTTCTCCTCGATCGCCGCTTTCAGTTCCTCTTCCTCTTCCGGAAGATAGATCACTGCGTTCTTCGCGCCGGCAAGATCTGTGATAATCTCCACCCCGAGAAGGACTGTATCAAGGTTTTCCTTCACGACGGCGAGAAAGGCATGGTCAAAGTCATTATTGTTGAGCCCGAATGCGATTTCGCAGGCATCGCTCATTTCGGCCTCTTTTTTCAGTTTATCAAGCACGTGATACAGAAGGTGATGGTTCACGCCGTATTCATAGAGGCGCGCGTCCTCGATCAGTGTCCTTGCGTCACTCCTTCCCGGGAGGTCCAGCTTTTGATACAGATCTTTCATGCTTCCACCTCCTCTTTCTTCTGGATGTCGCTCCAGAGTCTCGGCCGTGAGATTCGAAGCGCGAGATCACACTGCAGGCAGCGCTCCGCCTCCGCGCAGATGCTGCAGTCGGAAATGCCGTGATCGAAGAGTCTGAAGTTATCTTCACGGCTCTTCACACCGTCAATCTCCGGTTCTTTCCTCTGAAGATGTCCGAAGCCCTCGAATTTACCGATCTTCGGATCCGGGAGCTGCTCCGGCGCAAGCTTTTCTGTAATGTCTCCGTCGCCGCCCAGGTAACGGTCTATTTCCGATGCGGCTTCACGTCCTGCTTCAATCGCCTGAATGACGGATTTTGTGCCATAGACCGCGTCGCCCGCGCCGAAGATGCCTTCTTCCGAAGTGGCACTCTTTCCGGGCTGACACACAATGTAGGCGCCCCGGAAAAGCTCGAGACCGCATTCTTCCGTGAGGTCCGGCTTCTGGCCGACCGCGAAGATCACGGTATCAGCCTCAATATGATGCTCGGAGCCTTCTTCCTTCTCGGTAATCGCCCTGCGGTTCTCATCGAAATGGAACCCGAGGACATTCATGAAATCGACACCCGTCACATGATCCGTTCCGGTAATCCGTTCAAAGCTCTGCGCCGGATGGACAAAGATGCCTTCTTCCTTCGCCTGCTCGATTTCCTCATCATCCGCCGTCATTTTGTCGCGGGCTTCGAGGCAGGCAACATGGATTTCCTTCGCACCGAGGCGCTTTGCGGACCGCGCACAGTCAAATGCAACGTTTCCGCCGCCGAGGACGATAATCTTCTCCCCGATACCGGTCGGTTTTTCCATCGCGCAGTTTCTCAGGAAGTCGATGTTCAGAATGACGCCCGGAAGGTCCGCGCCTTCGATCGGAAGCTTCGTCCCGACATGGGTTCCGATGGCAAGAAGCACAGCATCAAAATCCTTCAGGAGCTTTTTCGGCTCCGTGATATGCTGATTGTATTCAATTTTTACGCCCTGATCCGTAATGACCGAGACCTCGGATGCCACGATTTCTCTCGGCAGACGGTACGAAGGAATGCCGTAACGCATCATACCGCCGGCTTCCGGAAGGGCTTCCTTCACGGTCACATCATGGCCCTGTTTCCGGAGATAGTAAGCTGCAGTAAGACCGGCAGGACCCGCGCCGACAACACAGACCTTTTTCCCGCTGTCAGGAAGCTGCTTGCCTTTTCCTCTCCAGTATTTTCCGCTGTCATGTTCCGCGGCGTAACGCTTGATCCCGCGGATCGACATCGCCTCGTTCACATCTTTTCTCTTGCAGGCAAGCTCGCAGACATGCGTGCAGATCAGGCCAAGCGTTCCGGGGAAGGGCGCCTTTTCGCGGATCACGGCGAGCGCCGCGTCGAAATTGCCCTCTTTCACAAAACGGATATACTTCGGCACATCGGTATGCGCAGGGCAGGCGCCGCGGCAGGGAACGGTCTGATCCTCTCTCGAGAAATCCTTCGTCTCCTCGCGGAGCTTGTAACGAATCGTACCTGTCGGACAGACCTCTGCGCAGGCGCCGCAGAAACGGCAGTCCGCGTCCGTGAGGAGCTTCTCGTGAAGCGTACCGACATAGGTTTCGAGATCCTTCTTCCGGTAATCCAGAACCCCGACGCCCCGAAGGTCGTGACAGGCGCGCACGCAGCGTCCGCAGAGGATGCAGCGGTTCATATCATGGATCAGAAGCGGATTTTCTTCAACTGTACGGAAGCCCTTGGTGCGGTGCTTCATCCGGGTATTGCTGGCCCCGATGTACTGAATCATCGTCTGAAGCTCGCAGTTGCCGTATTTCGGGCAGGTCGAGCAGTCCTCGGGGTGGCAGGACAGAAGAAGCTCCATCGCCAGCTCGCGAAGTTTCCTTAAGCGTTCCGATTTTGTCGTGACGACCATCCCGTCTTCCGCATGCAGACGGCAGGAGGGTACGGGATTCTTCTCTCCCTCTACCTCGACGATGCACAGCCTGCAGGCGCCGTTTTCCGGGAGGTCCTTATGATGACACAGATGCGGGATGTAGATTCCGGCATCGAGCGCACATTCGAGGACATTTTTCCCGTCCGGCACCGTAAGGCTGATTCCGTCAATCGTAATCTTAGCCATATATTTTACACTCCCTCTGAATAAAGAGGGGATGCGGAGGCTTCCGCATCCCGGTGCTGAGCACCTGGTGAATTCCCAGGGATTTTGTTTCTATCAGAATCTCACTTCGTGACCGGTCTCAGCTGCTTTGTAAATCGCTTCCAGAACCTTTGTAACAACAAAGGCCTGCTCCGGCTTCACGAGCGGCTCGGTGCCGTCGATGATCGCCTTCAGCCACTGACGGTTGTCGATGTCGGCCGGCTCCGCAGAACCGCCTTCGAAGAATGCTACGCCGCCGCCGACTGCAAGCTTCTCGTCCATCAGCTGGCCGTTTCTGCCGCGGTTGTAAACAAGGGTCGGATCCGGATAAGCCATACCGGAAATAATTTCAGCGCCGGCCTTCGTGCCGCAAAGTGTTGTCGCCGCTTCTCTGGCATCTCTCATATTGATGGCCCATGCAGCTTCCAGTGTGATCGTCGCGCCGTTCTTCATCTTGATGAAGCCCATGGCGGAGTCTTCAACTTCGTAGGTTTCCGGATCCCAGGGGCCGAATACATTGCCCTCGGTGGCCTGCTGCAGATGTCCGAGCTTGTAGAATACAGAGCCGGAAACGCTTTCAACGTCATAGTTGTTCATGCACCACAGCGTGATGTCCAGTGCATGTGTGCCGATATCGATCAGCGGTCCGCCGCCCTGAAGGGCCTTGTTCGGGAATACGC
>CAMOZF010000267.1 GCA_946630765.1 uncultured Lachnospiraceae bacterium
TACCTGAACATGGAGCATCTTCGTTCAATGGAAAAGGAAAAGGAGATGGAGGAGGAGCTTCGCCCGCTTCTGGATCCGCTGTATGAGGAAGGCCTCGACGGCATCATTGTGCAGGATCTCGGGCTGATGCAGCGGATCGGAGAGGAATACCCCGAGCTCCCCCTGCATGTCAGCACCCAGGCTGCGGTGACCGGCCCCGGCGCCGCGAATATTCTGAAGAAGCTGGGCGCTTCCCGCGTGGTTCCGGCAAGAGAGCTTTCCCTTCAGGAAATCCGGAAAATCAAGGAGGAGAGCGGCCTTGAGGTGGAGTGCTTTATCCACGGGGCGCTCTGTTATGCCTACTCGGGACAGTGCCTTTTCTCCTCACTCGTCGGCGGAAGGTCCGGAAACCGCGGCCGCTGCGCACAGAGCTGCCGCATGGAATATGATCTTTTTACCGCGGACGGGCAGAAGCTCAATGAGCGGAACGAAACCTTCCTTCTGAGCCTCAAAGATCTGAACACGCTGACACATCTTCCGGCACTTTTGTCCGCCGGGGTGGACTCGCTGAAGATAGAGGGCCGCATGAAAAAGGCGGAGTATGCGGCCGGGGTGACGGCGGTTTACCGGAAATATCTGGACCTTTTTTACGAGAAGGGCCCGGAAAATTACCACGTGGACCCGAAGGACCAGAAGATCCTTTTTGACCTTTTCAACCGGCAGGGCTTTACGGACGGGTATCTTTACCGGCACAACGGAAAGGAAATGCTGACGCTGAAAAAGCCGGCCTTTCGGGAGGAAAATGAAGCGCTTTTTGAGGAAATCCGCGAAAAGTACCTGAAAAAGGAACATCACACGCCGGTTTCCATGCAGTACCGCTTCGGTGCGCAGGAAGAAGGAACGCTTCAGATCAGGACCCAACTGGACGGCCGCGAATTTACGGTTTTTGCCGCATCCGGTGCCCCCGTGGAGGAAGCCAAAAACCGCGCGGCGGCAGCGGAGGATGTGGAAAAACAGCTCCGGAAGCTCGGAGATACCGATTTCCAGCCGGAAAAGCTTGAGGGGGAGATTTCGGGCAGCCTTTTCCTGCCGGTATCGATGCTGAATGAACTGCGGCGGTCTGCGGTTCAGGCGCTTCAGGAGGAAATTATCCGATCCTACAGAAGAAGCCTGCCGGAAAGAACGCAGGAAAAGAACCGTGAAAAGCTGCCGGGAAAGGCACCGGACATCGAAGCCTTCGAGCTTCAGGTGCTCTGTTCCACAAATGCCCAGCTTCAGGAGGCGCTTCAGTCAGATGCATCAACGGTAATCATAGAGTCGGACCTTTGTGCGGCGACAGCCTTTGCGGATGCTGCGGCGCGGTGCCGTGCGGCAAATAAAGCCTTTTTCATCGCGCTTCCGCAGATTTTAAGGGAAGAGCGGAGACAATGGCTTCTGAAAGCACTGCCGGAGATCAGAAAAGCCGCACCGGACGGCTTCCTCGTGAGAAACCTCGAGGAGCTCTGGATCCTCACGGAAGAAAACATCCCCGGAGCGCGCATTTCGGACTATACCCTGTACTGCTTCAACAAGAGGAGCAGAGACTGTCTTTCTTCCCTCGGAATTGAGAAAATTACCGCCTCGCAGGAGCTTTCGATGCACGAGATTCCTGACAGCGTCCGGGAGGGGGACACGATCCTTCTGTACGGCTACCTTCCGATGATGATCAGCGCAAACTGTGTACTGAAAAGCACCGCAGGCTGCGATAAAAAGAAGCGGACTTTGTATCTTCGGGACCGCATGAATCACCTGCTTCCCGTGCAGTGCCGCTGCGATTTCTGCGAGAACCGGATCCTGAATGCCGTGCCGCTGTCGCTTCTCGGGCTTCGAAATGAAGCCGCGGGGACCGGACTTTCGACGGGAAGACTGGATTTTACCATCGAAAGCGCCGAAGAGACCCGGGCGGTCCTTGAAGCATTCTCGAAGGCATATCTCAGGCGGCAGTCTGTCCCGGAATTATCTGCATTTACCAGGGGTCATTTCAAAAGGAAAGTTGACTGACAGGAAGGATTGTTGTATAATATTTCTTCATACTGGGTAAGAATGGCAGGAAATCAAAAATGAGGACTTTTCTCAAATCACATAAGCTGGATTATGTCAGCTACGATGTCCGCGGACCGGTGCTTTCCGAAGCGGAACGCATGGAGAGCCAGGGCATTCGGATCCTGAAACTGAATATCGGAAACCCGGCACCGTTCGGTCTGATGGCGCCGGAGGAAATTGTGCATGATATGATCATGAATATCCCGGAGGCGGAGGGCTATTCGAACTCCAAAGGCGTCTTTTCGGCAAGAAAAGCGATCATGCAGTACCATCAGCTCAAGGGCCTTCCGAATCTCGATGTGGACCATATCTATACCGGAAACGGCGTGTCGGAGATGATCTCGATGGCGATGCAGGGACTGCTGGACAATGAGGACGAGGTACTCGTACCTTCTCCGGATTATCCGCTCTGGACCGCCTGCGTGACGCTGGCCGGCGGAAAGGCCGTGCATTACCGCTGTGACGAAGAAGCGGACTGGTTCCCGGACATCGCGGATATCCGGAAAAAGGTGACGGACAAGACCAAGGCGATCGTCATCATCAACCCCAACAATCCGACCGGCGCCGTGTACAGCAAGGACCTCCTTCTGGAGATCGTAAAGATCGCGCGGGAGCATGAACTGATCATTTTCTCTGACGAGATCTATGACCGGCTTGTGATGGACGGCATCCGTCATGTGTCGATCGCGTCCCTTGCGCCGGATGTTTTCTGCGTGACCTTAAACGGACTCAGTAAGTCCCACCGGATCGCGGGCTTCCGTGTCGGCTGGATGGTTCTTTCCGGCAGGAAGGACCATGTCCAGGGCTACATCGAAGGGCTGAACATGCTCAGCTCGATGCGCCTCTGCAGTAATGTTCCCGCCCAGATGATCATTCAGACGGCGCTTGGCGGCACGCAGAGCGCGGACCAGCTGCTTCTGCCGGGCGGACGGATTTATGAGCAGCGCGAGTGTGTGGACCGCATGGTGAACGATATTCCCGGACTTTCCCAGGTCCGGCCGCACGGCGCGTTCTATACATTCCCGAAGATCGACGTGAAGAAATTCAATATTACAGACGACGAGCGCTTCTGTATGGATCTTCTGCACGAAAAGCGGGTGCTTCTCGTACCCGGAAAAGGCTTTCACTGGGAAGAGCCGGACCATTTCCGGATTGTTTATCTGCCGCGTGTGGAGGTGCTGAAAGAAGCCATCGGCGCAATCGGTGATTTTCTGGACGGTTATCATCAATGAGCGGACTCACAAACGAAGAGGTTCAAAACAGAATAAGGGAAGGAAAGGTCAATGTCTCGAAAAACCGCGGGACGCGCTCCTACGGCGAGATCATTTTGCGGAACACGCTGACCTTTTTCAACCTGCTGAATATCGCCTTCTTTGTGGCAAT
>CAMOZF010000268.1 GCA_946630765.1 uncultured Lachnospiraceae bacterium
AAGCTTGGCCGCATCTTCTTCACTCATGCCCTCTTCGGCGAACATTTCGCTGTGGCCCTCGAATCTGTAACCTGAAAGGCCGGTCACATCCAGCGTGAAGTCGGCCGTGTCTTCCCAGTCGCGGTTGATCACGAAGACCGTGAGCTCTCCTGTCGCTTCGTCGTAGGCCGCGGCGGAATCGACGAAGTCCACCTGGTCCTGTTCGTGATACTTGTGCGTATCGTCAAGTGCGAAGCTCTCGAGATCGTATTTCTCGCATTCGACGGCGGTCTGGAGCGATATGCCGTGTCCGTACTTCATGAGGTCCGCATAGGGGTAATACGCGGGAATCGTGAAGCAGTGGTCGTGGTCGCAGGCAGCCGCAACGCCGAGGCCGGAGGTCATGCAGCCGATCTTGATCCGGTCCGCATGACGGAGCATTTCCAGAATGACGCCTGCGTTTCCGAGTGCCATCAGCATCGGATTCATCGGCGGGAAGGAACGGGAAGGCATATTGTCCGGATCGTGGCGGATATAGCCGCGCTGCGGATCGAAGGCGTAATGCGTGCCCGGCTCGATATAGGCTTCCCTGCCGAAATGGACCTTGTCCTTCGGCCGCGGGAAGACGCCGTATTCGTCAAGAGATAGCTTCATGACCTTCGGCGAGCGCATCAGCGCCTGCACATAGTCGCAGAGGCCGATTTCCGTGCGGATATAGTCCTCATAGTAGCGGGAAGCTGCCATGAGCTGCGCGTAGTTGCCGATCTCCGCCGACTGATAATGGTGCATCGAAATATAATCGACCGCGTTGTAACATTCCTTCAGAACCTGCAGATCCCAGTCCGGATAGTGCGTCAGATCGGGGGAGCTGGAGACGCATACCGCAGTTTCGATGCTGCCGTCCACCCACTTCATGGCCTTGGATGTTTCATTGGCGAGAACACCGTAGGCCTTCGGGTCCTTCTCCCAGGATGCGACCTGCCAGGGGCCGTCCATCTCATTGCCGAGGTACCAGACCTTGACGCCGTAAGGCTTCTCATGACCGTATTTTTTGCGAAGCTCCGACCAGTAGGTGCCGCCTGCGTGGTTCGTGTATTCCACGTTGTAGATCGCATCATTGATATCGCCCGTGCCGAGATTGATCGTGTACATCGGCTCGATGCCGACCTTCTCCGCCCACTGCAGATACTCGTCATGGCCGACGTCGTTCGGATAGTACTGATGCCAGGCAAGGTCCAGATGTTCCTTCCGCTGATCCTTCGGACCTATGGAATCTTTCCAGTCCCAGCCGGAGACAAAGTTGCCGCCCGGGAGACGGACCGCCGGTACGTCGGTCTTCTTCAGCGCCTCGATCCAGTCTTTTCGGAAGCCCTGCTCGTCAGCTGTCGGATGCTTCGGATTGTACATGTTTCCGTAGACAATGGATCCGATCGGCTCCATAAAGGCACCGTACAGTCTTCTGGAAATACCGCCGATCTTAAAATCAGGATTGACAGATACCCTTGCTTTTTTTGCCATGATGACTTCTCTCCTGTTTTATGTTTTTCTGTTATTGTTCTTCCTTTGACGGGATTCCTCCGCTTCGGCCTCCGGTCGGAATGACACCGGGCTGCCGACGGTCTTCAGCTGATATGGTCGATCAGGAAATGCTTGAAGGCGGAATCCTCATGCTCCGGGAAAGCGCCGCGCATATCGAAGATCATACTCTCGTCATTTGTGCTGTCATAGGCGCCCCACTCAGGAAGCGGGAGACCGTCCGATCCGAGGCCGTTCGGATCACCGGTTTTGATGAAATTGACCCAGTAATCCGCCATCTGACGCGCCAGATCATAATGTCTTCCGGTAAATGGCCGCCAGCATTTCTGGAGATTGTCGAAGAAGAACCAGAGGTCCACCGAGTGGAAATTGCCCGGATGATCCCAGCCCGGAATGTCTTCGTTGAAGCAGTAGTAATAATTCGCTGCCTTCCGGCCGTTCTCCGCGCCTTCCCGGAACATATGCTTCAGGGCGCATTCGATGATGCTGACCGGAGCGTAGCTTCCGTCGGGACCGCGTCTTTTAGCCTCGGGGAAAGCAAGGAACTGATCCGTATCTTCTCCGAAGCAGTCTCTCGCCTTTTCGAGAAATTCCTCTTCGTTATTCGCAGTGATGCGCGCATTGAACTCGTCCATCGTATTGCCGGCCATCACCGGAATATCCAGGCCTTTGCCGTCAGCGAACAGCCGGTAAGTATCGTCAACATTGAAGATTCCGTCCACGCAGGGGCCGAGCGCCATCGCGCCTTTCCTGAAAGCTTCGTAAGCATCCCGAAGCGTCACCGCATCGATCGCACGCGCTTCTTCCAGGGTCTTTACGCCGAGGAAATTGAAGAAATCCTCACCGATCTTCTCCACATCCTGAAGAAGCCGGCCATTTCCTGCAAAGGGCGTCTTATAGGGATCCCGGAAAATACCGCTGATCGGCGTTGCCCGTTTGATCAGACCTTCATTCTGCGAACAGGTAATCTGGTACATCACGGAGCCGCCGCCTGCGGACTGTCCGCCGACGGTAATCTCCTCCGGATCTCCGCCGAACGCCGCGATATTGCGCTTCACCCAGCGAAGGCCTGCCTGCTGGTCGAGAAGACCGAAATTGGTCGGATCCTGCGGCTGTGCTGCCGTAAGCGCCGGGTGCGCCATGAATCCGAAAGCACCGACACGGTAGTTTACGGAAACCACAACGATGCCGCGCTTTGCAAGCGCTTCTCCGTCAAATTCCATCTCGGCCGTATAGCCGACCTGATAGCCGCCGCCGAAAAACCAGACGAGAACAGGCAGCTTCTCTTCCCCTGTCACTGCCGGTGTCCAGATATTGAGATACAGGCAGTCCTCGCTCATCGGGATGTCGGAATTCACGTGCCATTCCCGTGTGTAGATATTGTCCTTATTACCGCCCGGAATCTCCTGCATGGAAATCGGTGCGAATTCAAAGCAGCAGCGTTCCCCTTCCCAGTTCTGCGCAGGCTGCGGCGCGCGCCATCTCAGATCTCCGACGGGCGGCGCAGCGAAGGGAACTCCGCGGTAAACCGTAATCCGGGCATTTCCGCCCTGAATGCCGCGTACGACACCGTTTTCGGTTTTAGCTTTTCTGATCATGCTTTCTCCTCCTCATTGATCCTTTGTAAGACCAGCGTAATCATAACGGCATGAGACAGGCCGAGGTGATTAATTTTGCGGAGCTAAAAGGTCTCTCACGGACTGCCGTTCGGTAAAGCGGCAGGGGAAGCGATAAACGGAGCCGTCTGCTGCGGTGCTGTTCTCATTGTCGAGCATATCCACCAGAAGCTCCGCGGCCTTTCCGCCGATCTCGCTGAGCGGCAGCGCCGTCGTCGTCAGTCCCGGCCGGTAGTATTGGGCAATTTCGGCATTATCGAAGCCAGTGACCGAA
>CAMOZF010000269.1 GCA_946630765.1 uncultured Lachnospiraceae bacterium
CCGTGCGCATCCGCCGGAGGCTCTGAGAATGGTCCGCAGGACCTTTCTCAGAATACCCAGGCGTTTCCGCTTTCTTCATCGTCGTCTGTCGCGATCGACGGCTCGAAATGGAACGGGGGTTTATATTCTTTTACCAGCGGCAGCAGCTCATCCTGCATGTTTTCAACCGCGTAGCAGGTATCGTCGAATACCATGGTCTGCATCGAACCTTCTTTGCAGGGCTTCCACTCGGGCAGTCCATCTGCATTCGGGTTTCCGGTCCGCGCGAAATTCACAAAAGACGCGGACATGACGCGGTCCAGGAACTCGTAATTTTTCTGGTGGCACAGCGGAATCAGCTCGGCGTTGTGGAAGAAATACGGAATGTCCGAGCAGTGCCATGCACTGCGTCCCTGATAAACATCAAATACCTTCGCGAACATGTAGTTGTAGACCGGCGCTTCCGCCTCCGCTGCCTTTTTCTTCACATAGTCAACGGTTGCGGGAATGAACATGGTCTCAAGATCCGTCGCGTAGACTTCATTCGTATTCGGATAAACTTTCCGGAAGGCTTCAAGGATCTTCTCCCCGCCCTCTTCGCCGTAATACTCCTTCACAAAGCGTACGCGGTCTTCCTTTGAAAGCTCCGCTCTCACGCCGTAATCCTTCGGGAAGCCGAACTCCGAGATGACCGTTCCGACGATCGTCGGGATCTTCTTCGAGAAGCCGGTGAAGTCCCCTTCCAGCGGATCACAGACATAGTAATCATTCGGCTTCGGCGTCCAGCCGACGCGCTTGCCTTCTTTACGGAACTTGATAACCGCCTGGTTCACGGCCCAGATAAACTGCGGCACCGGAACCTTCTCAAGCTTCTCAACGTCCTTCTCGTCGATATGCAGGGCCGCAAGAATCTCGAGGACAAGCTCCTTTGCAGAGCAGTCCGAATTGAAATCACCTGCCGGAATCACGCCGGACATCACGATCATCTTGTGGAAAAGTCCTTCCGCTTCCGGAATCTGGCCGAGCACGGTCACTTTTCCGCCGCCGCCGGACTGTCCGAAGATTGTCACATTCTCCGGATCGCCGCCGAAGGCCGCGATATTATCACGCACCCAGCGGAGCGCTTCGACAAGGTCCGCCATGCCGACGTTGACGCTGTTCTGATACTTCTCGCCAAAATCGGACATATCGAGATACCCAAAGGCATTCAGGCGGTGATTCACGGAAACGACAACGACGTCGTCCAGCTTCGCGAGGTTGAAGCCGTCGTAGCAGACCTGCTCGATCGAGGAGCCGGCAGCATATCCGCCGCCGTGGATCCAGAACATGACGGGCTTTTTCGCCGCAGGATCGCACTTCGTTGTCCAGACATTCAGGTACTGGCAGTGCTCGGACGAGGGCCAGAAGCGGTGCGGCGTCATCACTTCGCCGGTCGGCATCGGCTCGGAAAGCACCGGGCAGATCATGCCGTAGGAACCGGCGTCCTTCACGTCTTCCCAGGCCTTTACCGGTTCAGGCATCTGGAAGCGCTTCGCCTTCGCGTAGCGGATTCCGTAGAAATGGTCGACGCCGTCGTAGTGGAAGCCCCGGAGCTTGCCCTTCGCCGTTTCGACGATCGGGGCCTTGTCATTCATGTAAAATTCTCTTGCCATCTTTTCCCTCCTTTATTTCCAAAGCACGTTTTCAGCAAAATAGCGGAACATTTCCGGCCAGCAGAACCAGTCATGCGAACCGGTGACAAAGTACGGAATATAAGGAATTCCGGCCTCTTTCAGCTTTCGGATGGTCGGCGGCGTACCGATATCGCGCTCATTGTAGGAGATATCCTCTTCCGCACAGCCGATCAGAAGCTTCACATCGTGAAGATGGGGATTCTCGAGCGTGAAGCCCTCTCCGCCCGCAAAGCCTGCGGAGAAGCAGCCGAAATACCCGAAAAGCTCCGGATGGTGCATATAGGTGTACATTGTCGTGATGCCGCCCATCGAAAGTCCGCAGAAAGCCATCCGCTTCGGATCCTTTGTGACCGCGTACACCTTCCGAAGATACGGAATGATGCACTGGATCACGTTCTGGTCGATATCGGCAAAATTCCAGTCATAGACGGAATTATTCATCGTCACGACAATCGCTTCCTCCGTGCGGTGCGCCGCGATCAGGTTGTCCATGATATTCACAAGGCCGCCCTGCGAGAACCAGTCACACTCATTTCCGCCGCCGCCGTGCGAGACGAAAATCACCGGGTACTCTTTCGACCGGTCGTAGTTTGCGGGGAGATAGATGCCCATGGTGCGGTCATCGCCCTTGATATCCTTATAGCTGACATAGGTTGCGAGACCCTTCACCGAAGGATCCTTTGCCGGAAGCCAGGGAAGCTCGTCGGGAGAGCCGACATAAAGCTCGCTGTTCATCTGTACGCCGTCTTTTGTCGGCGCGAAAGGCGGGTTCTTCGGATCCGGAAGCCAGGGCCGGAATTCGCCGAAGCTGTGCATCGAGCCGTCTTCCGTCATCACATTCTGCCAGGACATTCTGGGATCCTCGGAAGGATCCGAAAGCTCCGAATTCAGCTGGAACCCGTAAGGATACATGCCCGCCGGAAGCTTCAGTGAAATCTCATAGAGGCCGGTCTCGGGGTTCCGTTTCATCTCCTGATAATAGCGTCCGCCGATCTGTGCCATGCCTTCTTCATACTGTGCAGGCGGATACTTCGGATCGTGCTCTGCCATGCCTTCTTCATCGGTATGGTCCTTCAGGTTGCTCCGATAGAACAGGAACTCGCCGATGAGACCGACGTTTTTCACTTCTTCTTCGACACTTTCAGGATCGAAGCTCAGCGTCACGTCATACAATTTCTTCTGCAGGAAACGCTCCTGCTCTGTCTTCTTCTCAGCCATAAACCAATCCTCCGGTATTTTTTATTATATAAAAATTATAAATGCAAAACCGAAAAAAAACTATCAATTTTGCGATGGTTTTCTATTATTTAGAGAATAATAACAGAAGCTATACACACTGAGCGGCGAAAACTATCCTTTTCCGTACACAATTTTCTCAATTTTCTATACGGCCGAGTTTTTCCATTACCTTCAGGATGTTTTTTGCCCGTGCTTCGATGTCGCCGATACATATGGTCTGCCGGAAGGTATCAAAACCCTTATAGAAAATGCTCTTTCCGTCCTCGGATATCCGTGCCACTTCCGTGGTCAGCGGTGTCTTTAAGGGTTCGTACTTTTCTTTGAGCCGGAAAATATCCATAATAAATCCGGCTTCAGTATAGATTTTCTCCCCGTCCACAAGGATCAGTCCGTCCCTGATTTCAGCAGTATGGCCATCCTCAAGACGCGCCTCAACCTCTGTATCGCCGTCTTTATCCGGCCGGAAGCTGTTCCATTTCAGCGTGTAGATCGGCAGAAGCTTT
>CAMOZF010000270.1 GCA_946630765.1 uncultured Lachnospiraceae bacterium
CTCCTGCTCCATCCAGTCCATGGTCGCCGTACCTTCATGCGTGTCACCAATCTTATAATTGATGCCGGTATAATAAAGGATTCGTTCCGTAAGGGTGGTCTTACCGGCATCGATGTGTGCCATGATACCGATGTTCCTGGTCCGCTCTAACGGATACTGCCTTTCACTCATGCTTTTCTCTCCTCTTTGCTCTTTCATTTCCTCGGAAATGCATTCAGGCATTTCCGCGCGCCGGATCTGCGCCGCGCAGCGGCATATACCTCTGCAGATCCGTGTGCATCCGCCGAAGGCGTTCTGAAAACGCCGCAGGCTTTTTTAGAAACGATAGTGAGCAAATGCCTTGTTGGCTTCTGCCATCTTATGCATATCTTCTTTTCTCTTGACGGCGCCGCCGGTGTTGTTCATTGCATCCATCAGCTCACCTGCGAGACGGTCGACCATGGTCTTCTCGCCGCGCTTTCTCGAGAACATTGTGATCCAGCGAAGCGCCAGTGTCTGTCTTCTGTCCGGCTTAACTTCCATCGGAACCTGATAGGTCGCGCCGCCGACACGTTTTGCCTTGACTTCAAGGTTGGGCATGATGTTGTTCATCGCTGCCTCGAATACCTCGATTGCAGGCTTTCCGGTCTTCTCTTCGGCCTTTTCCAATGCGCCGTAGACGATCTTCTGTGCTACGCCTCTTTTCCCGTCGAGCATGATCTGGTTGATCAGCTTCGTTACAACCTTATTGTTGTATACGGGATCCGCTAATACATCTCTTTTCTGAGTATGTCCTTTTCTTGGCACGTTACTTCCCTCCTTAACTATTGCATTCAGATTTCGAATGCGGTTATATCATCGGTACTCGCTTCATGTCATTTGAAGTGTTCGCGCGTTCATTCGTTATTGTCTTTATCTACAACCATAAAAGAGGTTCAAATGCCGCACTTAATTTCCGTATGATATGATGTTACTTCTTAGCTGCTTTCGGTCTCTTGGCGCCGTATTTAGAACGGGCCTGACGACGGTTCTGTACACCGGCTGTATCCAGCGTGCCGCGTACGATGTGGTAACGTGTACCGGGAAGATCCTTGACACGGCCGCCACGTACGAGAACGACGGAGTGTTCCTGAAGGTTGTGGCCTTCGCCCGGAATATAGCTCGTCACCTCGATACCGTTAGAGAGACGGACTCTGGCGATCTTACGAAGCGCTGAGTTCGGCTTTTTGGGAGTAGCGGTCTTGACTGCGGTGCAGACGCCGCGCTTCTGCGGAGAAGAGGTATCGATCGCACGCTTCTTCAGGGAGTTGAAACCTCTCTGCAGCGCAGGAGCGGTAGACTTCTTCACGGAAGTTTCTCTGCCCTTTCTGACTAACTGGTTAAATGTAGGCATTTTATTTCCTCCTGTATTAATCTATTCACTGTCTTTTTATGACACGCACGGCCCGGTTGTCGGCCATCATGAGCGCACAAAAAAACAGGGTACGCCTAAGACGCGCACCCTGTCATTATACATGAAATCCGTCAAATGTCAAGCATATTCGCGGATTTCGTCACATTTCACAACCCGCACAGCCGTGCCGGACACAGCATTGACCAACACGCAGCTGCTGCAGCTTTCTCTACTCCTCTTCCCGCAGGCTTTTCAGAATGGCCAGAAGATCCGGAGATCCTTCCGTTGCCTTCATCGTCCCGTGTTCCGTACAGTCATCCATCCCGGAAACTATCCATCGGATATCGCCCTCAAAAGACACCATCGTGAACGAGGCATTCACCCCGCTTAAGGGGAGGTGAAAATAATACCAGGTCCGCGAACCGATTTCGATACGCTGAAAGCCTTCCGCCTCATAGTCAGTTTCATCAGGGCTTTTGCCGTCTGGAATCCCGGTCTTCTCTATCAGGATATAGTTGTAAGCGTATCTTTCCCATCCGTTGAGGAGGTCATCCGTCGTCAGCCCCTGTACGAGCTGGATCCGGTCTTTCCTTACCTCTTTACCGCCATGCAGGTTTTCTGCCCTGTAAGGCAGCCAGCCCTCCGGGCAGATACAGGAAAAGCCTTCGCAATACACACGGGTTTCATTTTTGCAGGAAGAAAGCGTAAACAGAAGAACAACAATGATACATACGATCGTTGTTCTTTTGATGTTCCGCTTTACCTTCAGGAAGAACACTTTTATCTCACGACCCGCGCGCCGGCGCCGCCCATCAGCGCTTCGACTTCCTTCTTACTCGCCATGGAAGTGTCGCCGGGGGTCGTCATTGCGAGTGCGCCGTGAGCCGCGCCGTAGTTCACGGCAAGCTCCGGATCGCCGGTTGTCATCAGGCCGTACACGAGGCCGGATGCGAAACTGTCGCCGCCGCCGACACGGTCGAAGATCTCAAGGCCGTTGTATTCCTTCGCCTGATAGATCTCGCCGTCCGCATAGCAGATCGCAGACCAGTCGTTGACAGTCGCGGTCTTCACGGTACGAAGGGTTGTCGCGATGACCTTGAAGTTCGGATAAGCCTTTGCGGCTTCGTGCATCATCTTCTTGTAGCCGTCAATCGATAGCTTCTTCAGGCCTTCGTTTCCTTCGATTTCGAAGCCGAGGCAGGCCGTGAAGTCTTCTTCGTTGCCGATCATAACGTCAACGTACTTCGCGATCTCCTTGTTGACTTCCTGTGCCTTCGCCTGGCCGCCGATCGCGGACCACATCGAGGGACGGTAGTTCAGATCATAGGAAACGATCGTTCCGTACTTCTTCGCGGTCTTGATGACCTCGATGACGGTCTCGGAAGCAGTCTCGGAAAGCGCCGCGTATATGCCGCCCGTATGGAGCCACTTCACGCCCTCTTCCTTGAAAAGCTTCTCCAGATCAAAATCGGAAGCCTTTGCCTGGGAAATCGCGGTATTCGCGCGGTCCGAGCAGCCAAGCGCGCCTCTGACGCCGAAGCCCCGCTCCGTGAAGTTCAGGCCGTTTCTGCAGATCCGGCCGATGCCGTCGGTCTTTTTCCAAAAAATGTGGGAAACGTCCACGCCGCCCTGGCAGATAAAGTCCTCTAAGAGACGTCCGACTTCATTGTCCGCGAAAGACGTCAGCACGGTGCTCTTCAGGCCGAAGCATTTTCTGAGGCCGCGGACGACATTATACTCTCCGCCGCCTTCCCATACACGGAAGTTTCTCGCGACACGGATTCTCTCATCGCCCGGGTCCAGTCTGAGCATGATCTCGCCGAGTGATACGGCGTCCCATTTTGCGTCCTGTCTGATATTCAGTTCAAGTGCCATGATATTTTAAGCTCCTTATCCTCTGTATTCCTTGACGAGCGCTGCGGCTTCCTTCGTCATTTCCTTGATCTTCTCAAATTCTCCGGCCGCGATCAGATCCTTCTTCACCATTCAGCTGCCGCCGCAGGCCCGGATATGCTTTTC
>CAMOZF010000271.1 GCA_946630765.1 uncultured Lachnospiraceae bacterium
GGAAGCCCGGACGAGGAGATTTCACGTGCCGGAAATGCACTCGACATTCTCGGCGGAGAAATTGCGGAGATTCTGAGATTTGAGCTTCCGGTGTCGAAGGACCCGAGAAGCATCATTCTGATAAAGAAGGTCCGTGAAACTCCCGAAAAATATCCGCGGAAGGCCGGAAAGCCCGAAAAGAAGCCGCTCTGAACGAGAAAAGAGCGGAAAGAGCGGGAATGTTGAAAGGGTTAAGTCCTGTAGAGAGGATGACAGAAGTGGTGAAAAAATATCTGAGTATAAATAAGGAGGAATGAACGATGTACATCAGAGGCGTAAACCTTGGAAACTGGCTGGTGCTCGAAAAGTGGATGAATGCGTCCATGTTCGCCGGCTGTGATGCGGAGGACGAATACTATCTTCCCCGCCGTCTGCCGCGTGCCGTGTATGAGGAGCGGATCCGCATGCACCGCGCGGAGTATATTACCGAGCGTGATTTCGCGCGGATCAAGGCCATGGGCCTGAATGCAGTGCGCATTCCGGTGCCCTACTTCATCTTCGGTGATTATGAACCGTTTATCGGCTGTATCGAGCATCTGGACCACGCGATGGGCTGGGCGAAAAAGTACGGCCTGAAGGTGCTGATCGACCTGCATACGGCACCGGATTCGCAGAACGGCTTCGATAACGGCGGTATCAGCGGCGTCTGCTGCTGGTGCAAGGAGCCCGAAGAGGTGGAATATGTGCTCACGGTTCTCGAGCGGCTCGCGGAGCGCTACAAGGACAGCGAAGCCCTGTACGGCATTGAGATTCTGAACGAGCCGGTGCTTGACCGGAACTTCAAAAAGATGGGCATTCAGGACCGCTACATCGCTGTCGACAAGGAGAAGGCCGCGATCTCCGAAGGCAATCCGGAGAGCTTTATCCGGGAGTTCTTCCTGAACGCCTATGACCGGATCCGGAAGCATCTGCCGGAGGACAAGGCGGTGGTCTTCCACGACGCATTTGAAATGACGCTCTGGAAGGATTTCATGCGCGATCCGAAGTACAAAAATGTAGTGCTCGACACGCACCAGTATTTCGGCTTCCATCAGGTTCCGGAAGGCGTGGATCCGGTGGATGAGTACAGGAAAATCGGCGCGGAGATTGCCGCAGACATTGATGAGATGCAGCAGTATTTCCCGGTCATTGTCGGTGAGTGGTGTCTCAGCAACGCGATGGTGAACGGTGTGACCGATCCCGCGGAGAAAAAGAAAATCTACAACGATTTTGAGAAGATCGAGTTCGAGACCTGGGATCACGCTTCCGGCTATTTCTACTGGAACTACAAGCTTCTGGTGGATACCGTCACGCCGGTCGAAAACGGTCCTCATGTGCCGACCCATGTCGACGACTGGGACATGGCAAAATGCATGGACGAAGGTTGGCTGACAAGAGTATAAAAGAGATCATGAAGCCCCGCCGGTAAACCGGCGGGGCCTTTTCTGTCAGTGCAGGTTTTTCTGAAGGAGCGCTGCCCCCTTCTTTCCGGTGTACTGCATGGCGATGCGGTTTTCCGGGTTCACGTCACAGAGATACAGAACGATCAGGAAAATCCATTCGAGCGGCTTCATGACGAAATAGATGATATCCGCACCGGTTTTCGTGTGAATGAGCCGTGCGAAGGGGAAGCCGAAACGGTCATAGAAGCTGCGGACGGCCTTGTGAAGGCGCGGCGTCCGTTCCTCGAGGATCTGTTCGAAGGCATTTGCGACCTGCAGCTGCCGGTTGACGACGACGGGATGGCCATGACGAAGGCCCATGCGGAGCGGCTTTACGATTTTCTGATGACCGCCTGCTGCGACGGTACAGAGGTAATGCTCGTCATAGAAAAGAGACTGCGGCGGTATTTTCGTCGAGAAGGTCCAGTCGGCCGTCTCTGTAAAGGCCCGGATGACCGCGTCCGGTGCCTGTCCGAAAAGAAACAGGATCATGGCGAGGATACCGACAAGCGGAAAAAGCAGAATCAGCGCGAAGACCGGCCAGAGACTGCTCTTCTGAAGAAATTTCCGAAGGCGGGGAAGCTTTTCCTTTTCCTGAAGCGCTGAGGACGCGTGAATCACATGGAAAGTGGTCCGCGCGCCGATCGCGAGAAGGCTCAGGATGATCGCGAGAAGCCAGGGGAACGCGATGTCGGAATAACCGCTGCTGATCCGTGACTTGATACCGTTGAAATCCAGCTGCATGATCTGGATGACGAATACAATACCGAGAATCGTAAACAGATACGTCCCGGAAAGGGCGATGACCTTCAGAAGCGGCGGAAGCTTTTTCACAGGCGCGAGAGACAGGAAAAGATAACAGCAAAAGGCCGCGATCAGCATGACATAGAAGCTCATCCGGTGCTCGGAGGAAAGAAAGTTGTGCAGCACATTTTCGTAGATTTGTACATCCCAGTCTGCGCCTGATCGGACCATTTCTGTTAAGAAAGAGATGCCCGTGGCAGCCATGATGAATCCGATCATGTCCAGCAGCAGAAGGCCCGGTGTAAACTGGCGCCCCCGGATGGTTTTGACCGCAAAGACGATTTCCAGCACAGTGACGCAGAAAGGGGTCGTCAGAAGCAGCGCGATGAAGAAATAAAAGATTACTTGCATAGCCGGATTCCTTTGAAATTCTTATCTTCCCAGCGACACAGGTGCGTGAGCGTGTCGTTTTCGGGATCGTAGCGGTACAGATCACAGGGATCGTGCCAGTTGACATTCAGTTTGATATAGACAAAGGTGTCGTTTCCGTCCCGGATGATCTGAAACAGCCAGATATCGTGTTCAATCTCTTCTGCCGCGTGGCGCATGATCTGCGTCAGCGTTTCGTCTGCCTCAATCGGCTGGCCTTCTTCGTCTTTGAGAGAACAGCGGACGAAGCGGTTCCGGAGGACGCCGTCTTCAATAGTTGCTTCGAAGCAGCCGTAGTCCGCCGTATAGATTTCGACGGGATCTCCTTCAAAACCAGCCGAAAGACTGTAGTTCTCATCCTCGTAAACGGTATAGCAGCGCGTTTCTCCGCTCTCCTGCGCCTCAAGCTGCACCTGCGCAATGGGAAGCTTCCCATAGAACGGCAGCACATGGAAAGACAGCAGCAGGTAATAGAGGACAAGAAGCGTACAGAGGAGGCCAGGAAGGAAAAACAGCAGGCGGTATTTCAGACGGATCTGCCCTCTCGCAATGAAGAAAAAACCGAGGATATTTGCTGCGATCAGTGGCAACAGGCCGACGGTCAAAAGTGCGCCGCTTCCGTCCCAGCGCGCCATCGGGAGCATGGCATCCGGATTCGGAACCCTGCCGTCCTGCAGGATCAGCGGTATGGCGAGCCAGATGAGACAGAGGATTCCGAGCACATTCAGGCTAATCAGAAAAATGGATAAGGC
>CAMOZF010000272.1 GCA_946630765.1 uncultured Lachnospiraceae bacterium
GTACCGGGTTCTCAACCGCATTGCCGAGGAAGTCGATTTCCTTCTGCATCAGATAGCCGACTGCATTGGTGCCGCCCTTCGCGGTGATGAACTTGGTAACGCCTTCAACAGAAGCGTGTGCGCGGTGAGAGGAACCGAAAGCGTCGCATACATAGTCGTCCGCAAGATCAGCGAGTTCCTTACTGAACTCTTCGCCGTTCTTGGTCTCTTCCTTGCCGCGGAAACGGGTATTCTGAAGAAGAACGACATCGCCGGGCTTCATCGCCGCAACTGCTGCTGTCGCAGCTTCGCCGGTTACATTGTAATCAGAAACGAATACGACTTCCTTGCCGAGCTTCTCGGAAAGACGCTTTGCGACAGGCGCGAGGGATTCCTTCTCATTCGGGCCTTCCTTGACCTTGCCAAGGTGAGAGCAAAGGATAACCTTTGCGCCTTCTTCGATCAGCTTGCAGATCGTCGGAAGTGCTGCAACGATACGGGTCTCGTCGGTGATTTCACCGTTTTTAAGCGGTACGTTGAAGTCACAGCGCACCAGAACGCGCTTGCCATTAAGGTCCTTCAGATCGTCGACGGTTTTCTTGTTTAACATGCTATTTCTCCTTTATGTGTATGGTTTAAAAGAGGGCCCGGTCCTCCGGACCGGACCCTCGGTGGGTTTCTGACTTTTTTAAGCCAGCTCAGCGAAGTATTTAATTGTACGTACCATCTGGCTGGTGTAAGAGTTCTCGTTGTCGTACCACGAAACAACCTGAACCTCGTACAGGCCGTCAGCGATCTTCGCAACCATGGTCTGGGTAGCGTCGAACAGGGAGCCGAATTTCATGCCGATAACATCGGAAGAAACGATCGGATCCTCGTTGTAGCCGTAAGACTCGGAAGCAGCAGCCTTCATCGCAGCGTTGATGCCTTCCTTGGTGATGTCTTCGCCCTTGACAACAGCGGTCAGGATGGTGGTAGAGCCGGTCGGTACCGGTACACGCTGAGCGGAGCCGATGAGCTTGCCGTTCAGTTCGGGAATAACAAGACCGATTGCCTTTGCAGCGCCGGTGCTGTTCGGAACGATGTTGGCAGCGCCAGCACGAGCACGACGAAGGTCGCCCTTACGATGCGGGCCGTCAAGGATCATCTGGTCGCCGGTATAAGCGTGAATGGTGCTCATGATACCGCTCTGGATCGGAGCGTAGTCATTCAGCGCCTTAGCCATCGGAGCGAGGCAGTTGGTGGTGCAGGAAGCAGCAGAGATGATGGTGTCATCTGCGGTCAGGGTCTTCTCATTAACGCTGTAAACGATCGTGGGAAGGTCGTTGCCGGCCGGAGCAGAGATAACAACCTTCTTAGCGCCGGCGTCGATATGAGCCTGAGCCTTTGCCTTGGAGGTGTAGAAGCCTGTGCACTCCAGAACTACGTCAACACCAAGCTCGCCCCACGGAAGCTCAGCTGCGTTAGCCTTTGCATAAATGGTAAGAGTCTTTCCATCAACAGTGATGGTGTTTGCTTCATCGTCAGCAGAAACGGTGTGAAGATTCTCACCGATCTTTCCGCAGTAACCGCCCTGAGCGGTATCATACTTTAAAAGATGAGCCAGCATGGAGGGCTTTGTCAGATCGTTGATTGCAACGATTTCATAGCCTTCTGCATTGAACATCTGTCTGAACGCCAAGCGTCCGATACGACCGAATCCGTTGATCGCAACTTTAACAGCCATTGGATTATTCCTCCTAGAAATTAGTTGAGATGTTTGATAGTTATTTAACAACACCCTTTGGAAACATTATACTATCACAGGGATGAAAAAGCAAGCACTTTCCCTTCCGCTTTGCCAAAATCTCCTGTTTTACAGCATCAGGCGGTAAATATTCGCGCAATCCTCCTCATTCAGCGTCACAAAGCCGCTGATCGAGCCCGTCTTCAGCAGTCGAAGCTTTCCGAAAAAAGCATTGCACTCTTCCGGAAAATCAGTTACAGTAAATTCATAAAAAATCAGTCCAGGAAAGGAAACGCTTATGCATACGATTATTATTACAGGAAAACACACGGACGAAAGCATTCAGAAGTTCCGGGCCCTTCCGGACTGCAGCATCGTCTTCTCGGAAAAGCTCGAGGATGTTTCGGATGAGATTCTTCGGGAAACGGAGATTCTGGTCGGTGGCGTAAGCCCCGAAATCCTCCCGAAGATGCCGAAGCTTCGCTTCGTCCAGCTTTTCAGCGCCGGCGCGAACGGATACGCCTGGCTTCCGGCGCACATTACCCTCGCGAATGCTTACGGCGCCTACGGCGACAACATTGCGGAGCATATGCTCACAACAACGCTGATGGCCATGCGCCGGATCCCTGAGTATCTGGAGATCCAGAAAGCGCAGGAATGGAAACTCCTTCATGACATTGAAGGCATCCGCGGCGCGAAGGTTCTCTCCGTCGGGATGGGCGCCATCGGCACCGCCTACCTTCAGAAAGCCCATGCGCTCGGCGCGGAGGTCTACGGGGTCAGAAGGACCGTCCACGACAAGCCGGACTTTGTCCGGGAGCTGGTCTCCCCGGAGGAAATGGACCGGCTGCTCCCCTCCATGGACGTCGTCGCGCTGAGTCTTCCCGGAACCGCCGAGGTCACCGGCATGTTCGATGAACGCCGCCTCCGCCTGATGAAGCCGACCGCAATCATTCTGAATACCGGCCGCGGAAATTCCATTGTCACCGAAGATCTTCTGAAGGTGATGGCAGAAGGGCATCTTCGGGCCGCCTGTCTCGACGTCACCGATCCCGAGCCGCTGCCCAAAAATCATCCGCTGTGGACCGCCCCGCGCGTCTATATCACCCCGCACATTTCCGGCGGCTACCGCGCAGGCATCAACTACCCGAATGTGATCCATACCGTTCTTCAGAACCTCCGCCTCGTGACAAAGGGAAAGCCCCCGATCCATACCGTGGACCGGGAGCTTGGGTACTGAGAAGCTGAAGATTATTTCTGAGACAGGTCAAGCCACAGCGCATCTTCCGACGAATGGCTTGTTCCTGTCTCTTCCATTGTGATCACCGGCGCAGTGCCGTCCTGCGCGTCTTGGATATAGATGACGCGATCCCTGTCGTCATCCAGATGGGCGGATATTTCCTTCGCCAGAAATGTTCCGTAGCTAAGCATCGGATCGCCCTCCCCGGTTGTAATGTAGACTGTGCACAGGCACCTCCCGTCTGAAACAACCGGCAGATACCAATAATCCTGCAGGACGGCTTCCCCTTCCTCCGTCCTCTCACGGAGTCGGACCGGTTTCAGAATGCAGAGGTTTTGGAGATTGAACGCGCCATATGCGCCTGTCTGAATGTGCGAAAGAAGATCCTCTGTATGGCTCGTGGCAAGGTCTTCCAATTCCTTTGGAA
>CAMOZF010000273.1 GCA_946630765.1 uncultured Lachnospiraceae bacterium
TCGCCGCCGGCCTTTTTGCAGATCAGATTCAGCACGCCCTTAAAGCACCAGAGATTCGCGAAAATCATCCGGTAGAGGAAAGTCGAATGTCTTCCGAGCGTATCAAACATGCCGAGCACGGGCTTCGTCAGGTGGAAACGGAAGGGATGCGACTCCAGTCTGACAACCGCTTTTGACAGCTGTCCGATCGGCGTGATCCGCTTCGGCGCGGAGGCGTGTCCGCCGGAGGAACGGACGGTATAGCGGACATTGACCTGGCCCTTTTCGGCAATGCCGATCAGGCCGCACTGGCCTTTCAGGCCGGGGAATACATTTTCCACGACTGCGCCGCCTTCATCGAGCACCAAATCCGGCGTGATGCCCTCCTTCTCAAACCAGTCCACGATATGCGAAGCGCCGGGGCCGTTCACTTCCTCACCGCCGGAGAAGGCAAAGTAAATGTCCCGCTCCGGCACGAAGCCCGAACGGATCAGGTGATTCGCGGCGCTCAGGATGCCGCTGAAGGTCACCTTGGTATCGAGCGTCCCTCTGCCCCACATCACACCGTCCGCTATTTCGCCCGAAAAGGGGTCTTTTTGCCACTTCTGCCCGTCAACCGGCACGACATCGTAGTGTGCCATCAAAACGGCCGGATTGCCCGAATTTCGGCCTTTCCAGCGGTACAGAAGCCCGCGGTCCGAAAAAGTCTGCAGCGTACAGGTCCTATACACCGCCGGGTACAGCGAGGGAAGCAGCGAAAGAAGCTTCTCAAACTCCGCGTCGTCCTCCCCGACATGGTCTTTTCTCGACACCGTTTTACAGCGGATCAGCTGCTGAAGATTCCGGACCGGCTCTTCCCGGTCAAATTCTTCCTTCTCCGCGTGGATGTCGGCTTCTTTTCCCGGCCTGAACAAGGCCGCCCGGATCAGGAGCACGGACAGAAATACCGCCAGCACGCCGAGCACAATCAAAACTGCTATCATCGTCTTTTCCTCACATCATTCTGTATTTCCGGAGCTTATCAATCCAGAAGCTTCGTCTTTTTGTAGAGAATCCGCGTCACGAGAAGCGTGAACAACACGCCGACCGGCACCATGATGCCGACGGTTCCGGAATTCAGCGCCGGTACCGCAATGAAAAGGATCAGCATCAGGATGACGGGCGCGAGCGCGATCTTCCAGTTCTTGCTGATAAAGACGACGCCGAGGCCGCCGAAAAGCGCCGGAAGAATCATCGAGAAGGCCGGCTCCAGCACCGGGGATTCCAGAAGCGGCATCAGGGGCACGATCAGGATCACGCCGATGATAATGATGATCGTCGTCACAATACTCGATACCGCGATCGAGATCGTTGACACAATCTCCCCTTCCTCCGAGTTTGCCGGGACCTCTGCCTGCTCCAGCGCATTCAGCGCGACCGGCAGCTTGAGATTACTGATATTTCCGGTAACGAAGGAAAGGTAAGAGCCGCCGGCGCCGAGCATCGGGATGTAGGTAAAGGTCTCGATCAGGCCGACCGCCCAGTACATCGGGGCCGTTGCCACGAGCCCGAGAAGCAGTCCCTTCCAGTCCGGAGAGACGCCGAAAACGAAACAGCAGATGATCGGGAAGGAAAAAAGCACCGCAACCATCGAAAGGTTCCAGACCCGTCCTGCCTTGTGAACACTGTCCATATATGTCTGAGAATTCATTGCGTCCTCCTTTCCGTCAGCCGAGCCAGGCAGTCAGCGGAATCGCCGAGGCCATGCCGAGGATCAGGCTCACCGGCAGCGCGTAGTCACTGATCGCGCGGCTTTTGGTTTTTTTCATCAGGACGCCCGCAAGGATCATCACAAGCGCCGATACGAGCATGACAAATACGGGAATGAGCCCGTAGGTTTCTCCGCGGAACACAGAGGTGACGTCACAGAAAACATAGCCGAGGAAGGCCGAGATCATGCCGATAAACAGGCTCGCCTGCAGGAGATCTCCCCACTTCTTGTCGCGGCTTTCGATCTTGTTCATGCCAGAAAGCACCTTTTTGCAGACCAGCGGAACCATCCAGATGCCGACCATGATGCTGATTGTCATGACAAGTGCGATCGTGACGTACTCCCGTGCGCCGATGCCCTCCGAGGATCCGAAGCTGAAGCCCATCGCGGAAAGCGCGTTGCTGGCGGCAATCGTTTCGTAGGAAAGGTTGCCGACGACGCTGAGCCGCAGCCACGGAAGCGGCAGCCCCAGCGACTTACTGAGCGTCATCACGGAGATCACGATCGCAACCGCCGGCATGATCGTGAAAATCGCCGCGGTTTTCATGATTTTCTTCACTTTTCCCATATCCATGCCGATCTCCTTCGCACGCCGAAGCGCTTTCACGAGGAAGAAAACCGACTGTCCGAGAACTGCGGCGATGATGATGCCGGCCAGGACAAACAGGATGGGATGATTCAGACTGAACTGCATGTTGTCCTCCTTTTAAACATAAGGCCTCCCCATGGAAGGGGAAGCCTTATGTTTGATCGTTATTTATTCTTTTTTGCCTCAATTTCCGCACAGATGCGGTCATACTCGTCCTCGTCAAGCTTGTAGAACTTCTTGTACAGGAAGTACGCAAGCAGCATGAAGACCATCGGCAGGACGACCATTGTGATCAGCATGCCCATGGACTGCCCTTTCGAGGTTCCGGACAGCAGCTGGTCGATAGCCGCGTTTTTCGCCTCAGAGGTGATGGCGCCGGTATTCGCCTCCTCCTCGAGCTTGGAGATCTGGTTGGTGTACTCGGTCACGCGGAAAATGATATAGGTCAGCGAGGTCAGGCCGACGACGACGGCACTTGCCATCTTTGTCAGGAAGGGCCGCATTGAGGTGATGATTGCCTCGTCGCGTTCGCCGTTCTTGTATTCATTATACTCGACCGTATTGATGATGGAGATCATCATGATCAGGTACATTGAGTACAGGCCGAGGTTGCTGAGCATGTAGCCGATCGTCAGCATCCAGAAGCCGACCATATTGCCGGAGAAGGCAATGCCCGAAAGAAGCTGCAGCAGGAAGCCGAAAAGCGCGCCGATCACCATGTAAGTCATCAGCTGTTTCCGTTTGAACTTTCTCGAAAGTGCCGGGTAGAAAAGCATCAGGAAGGCCGTCGCCGCAACGCCGACCGTCGAGAAGATCGAATACAGACCGCCTTCGTAGCCGTAGGTGAAGTAGATGTAGGTCGATCCGACGCCCGCGAGAACGAAGTTGTTTCCGAGCTGCTGCAGAAGGAAGATCAGGATCATCCACAGAAGCTGATCGTTCTTCGTGATCGTCTTCAGGATCTTCTTGAAGCTGACCTTCGGCGCCTCGGTCTTCATGTCGTCTCTTCTCTCCTTCACGCCGAAAAGCGTGAACATCATGAA
>CAMOZF010000274.1 GCA_946630765.1 uncultured Lachnospiraceae bacterium
ATGTGTATTCTTCGGTGTCCATTGATGATTATCATACGGCCAGAACGGCGGCAGAGACGCTGATCGGCCTTGGACACAGGAAGATCGCAGCTTTGATTCCGAGCACCGCGGATCATTCGATCGGAGAACTCCGATACAGAGGATACCTGGACGCACTTTCCGCACATGACATAGAAGTGGATCCGCAGCTGACTGCGGAGACCGGTTCCTTTGATCTTGACGCCGCCTATGAGAGAGTAAGAAGGCTGATAGAAGAGAACAGTGACTTTACGGCGATGTTTGCGGTGTCGGATACGATGGCAATCGCGGCCATGAAGGCACTGCAGGACAGCAAAAGGTCGGTTCCGGAGGATGTTTCCCTGCTTACGATTGACGGGATTCAGATTTCCGGATTCACGAATCCGTCCCTGAGCACAATGGTGCAGCCGGCAGAGGAAATCGGACGGAAAGCTGTGGACCTTCTCGCAGAGGTCCTGGAGGGCAGGGCACACAGGCATCTGCGTCTGGATACTGCTTTAAGACGCGGCGGATCCATTGCAGAAATCCGGGCGAACCACCCGGATCGGTAACTTATTCAGGCGATAATTTAAATACATATAAATTACATCGCAAAATATCATTTGGAGGAAAAGACTATGGGAAAGAAATTAGTTGCGCTTGTACTTGCACTGGTACTGGCGTCATCTCTTCTTGCAGCCTGCCAGTCAAAGCCTGCTGAGACGGACGCTCCTGCAACGACAGAGGAAAACAAGGAAACTGCTGCTCCCGAGACAGACGCTCCTGAAACGGATGCTCCCGAGACGGATGCTCCTGAAACGGATGCTCCGACCGGCGGTGCCGGCGAAATCAAGGTTTGGGTTGCTGAGAACGTTGTCGACTTCACAAAGAAGGCCATCGAAGACTTCAAGGCAGCAAATCCGGATTACGCAGACTGGAACTACACGGTTGAGGCCGTCGGCGAAGGCGATGCAGCCGGCAACATGATCACAGACGTTACCGCAGGCGCGGACATCTACGGCTTCGCACAGGACCAGCTGGCCCGCCTCGTGATCGCAGGCGCGCTGGAAGTCATGGCTCCCGAAAATGAGGAAGCCGTCAAGACGGAAAACGACGCTGCTTCTGTCGGCGCCGCTACGCTGGGCGACACCCTGTACGCATATCCGATGACTTCGGATAACGGCTACTTCCTGTACTACGACAAGAGCGTTGTGACCGATCCTTCTTCTCTTGAGAAGATCGTCAGCGACTGTGAAGCTGCGGGAAAGAACTTCTACTTCGAAATCAACTCCGGCTGGTATCAGACCGCGTTCTTCTTCGGCGCCGGCGCTGAGCTGACCTATGACTGTGATGACAGCGGAAATCTTACTTCCTGCAATTCCACCTATGCTTCGGACGCCGGTCTGGTTGCCCTGAAGGAAATGATTGAGCTGAAGGCTTCTCCGGCTTTCCAGAACGGATCTTCTCTGAGCTCCGCTACGGATGTCGGCGCGATCGTTGACGGTACCTGGGATTCCGGCGCTGCAAAGGATCTGTTCGGTGATAACTATGCCTGCGCAAAGCTTCCTGAATTCGAAGGTGCTGACGGCAAGACCTATCAGCTGGGCGGCTTCGGCGGATTCAAGCTTCTGGGCGTCAAGCCTCAGGAAGATGAAGAGAAGCTTGCAGTCTGCGACGCTCTGGCAGCTTATCTGACCAGCGGTGACGTACAGCTTGCAAGATACAAAGAAGTCGGCTGGGGCCCCTCGAACATCGCGGCTCAGAATTCCGAAGAAGTGAAGTCTGACGAGGCGCTTTCCGCACTTGCAGAACAGCTGCAGTTCACGATTCCTCAGGGACAGTACCCCGGTGACTACTGGACGCTTGCAAAATCTCTCGGCGACAGCATCATCTCCGAAGAACTGACAAAGGCCAGCTCTGATGAAGACCTGCAGAAGGCTCTTCAGAACTTTGAGGATACCTGCAAGTCCTACGTCAATCAGTAAGCTTCAACAGGTAAAAACACTTGCCCGGCAGAGGAATGCTTTCTGCCGGGCAAATTATCAGGGAAAGGGAAAAGAAATGGCCAGTGGTGAATCCGGAAAAAAGAAAAAAGGCACCATCAAAAACATCATTTCAGTAATCGGCAATGAATTCAGGGACATCGGTGTGACGCTGGTCCGGGGCGACTGGAAGACAAAGCTGTCTTATCTGATCCTCGGTTTTGGACAGATCATGCGCGGCAAGTTCCTGAAAGGTATTGCCTTTCTGGCTGTAGAAGCAGCATTTATTTTTTACATGATCAAGGTCGGCGCAGCCTATCTTGCAAAGTTCGGGACACTGGGAACCGTCGAGACGGTAAAGCAGGGACGTAAGACCGTATACGGCGACAACAGCTTCCTGATCCTTCTGTTCGGTCTTCTGACAATCGTATTCATCGCCTTCTTCATTCTGGTCTGGCGGATGAATATTAAGGATAATGCGAGGGAAGAGGCGGTTCTGAAAGCCGGCAAGAAGCTTCCGACAAACGGCGAAGATTTCAAATCGCTGTGTGACCGCAACTTTGACAAGACGCTCCTTGCGCTTCCGGTCCTCGGAATTTTTGTCTTTACGGTCCTGCCGATTCTTTTCATGATCTGTGTCGCATTCACCAATTATGACAAGAATCATCAGAGCCCGACAAACCTCTTCACTTGGGTCGGCTTTGAAAACTTCAGAAACCTCCTGAGTCTTGGCGGATCAGGCTTCGGAACAACCTTCTTCTCGGTCCTCCTGTGGACGCTCGTCTGGGCGCTTTTCGCTACGTTTACCACTTATTTCCTCGGAATGGCTGTAGCGATGCTGATCAATAAAAAGGGCATCCGCCTGAAAAAGCTCTGGCGTACGATCCTGGTACTGACGATCGCGGTGCCGCAGTTTGTATCGCTTCTTTATGTGTCCAAGCTGTTCGCGAGCGACGGACTGATCAACGCGATGCTCTTAAGGTGGGGGTGGATAGATAAAGCGATTCCCTTCTGGACGAATCCGGGGCTCGCGCGCGTAACGATCGTTGTGATCAACATCTGGATTGGTATTCCCTACATGATGCTGATTGCGACGGGACTCCTGATGAACATTCCTGCGGACCTGTATGAGAGCGCCCGTATCGACGGCGCAAACGGCTGGCAGATGTTCTCGCACATTACGCTTCCCTATATGCTTTTCGTCACGGGACCGTATCTTCTGACGCAGTTTACGGGCAACCTGAACAACTTCAATGTGATCTACCTGCTGTCGGGCGGCGGACCGCAGTCCATGGAACTTGCGGGAAATGCAGGCCGTACGGACCTTCTGATCACCTGGCTGTACAAGCTGTCGCTCGGAGTCGACCGCAAC
>CAMOZF010000275.1 GCA_946630765.1 uncultured Lachnospiraceae bacterium
TCTCCGCGGATCATCCGGAGAAAGCTTTCGGAAAGGCTGAGCGCTTCCCCGAAGGTCTTTCCGATCACGAGCTCCAGCATGATATCCGCAGAGGCCTGGGAAATCGCGCAGCCGTCACCCACAAAGGCCCCCGCCGTGATGATCCCCTGATCCGTCTTCAGCTGCAGGGTGATATCGTCCCCGCAGCCGGGATTCACGCCGCGAAGCTCGAGATCCGGATCCGGAAGCGCCCGTTTATGGTAGGGTCTGAGGTTGTGTTCGTTCACGATCTCGCGGTAGAAGCTATTCGGCATATCCCATCCTCCTTCTCACGGTTTTCAGGCTTTCTCCGAGCTTTTCCAGCTCCTCTGTCGTGTTGTAAAACGCAAGGCTCACCCGCGCCGTCGACGAAGCCTTCAGCGCCTTCATCAGGACCTGGGCGCAGTGATGGCCGGCCCGGATACAGATACCGTCGGCATTCAGAATTTCCGCGATGTCGTGCGGATGCACGCCGTCGAGTGTGAAGGTGAAGATACCGTGATGCGCCTTCCCCTCCTTCGCGCCGTAAAGCTTCAGAAGCGGCACTGCGGTGAGAATCTCATAGGCTTTTTCGGAGAGCATTTCTTCTCTTTCCATAATGTTTCCGAAGCCGATTTCCCGGTAGAATTCAAGCGCTGCCTGAAGTCCCGCCGCGCCGGCCGCGTTGACGGTTCCGGCCTCGAATTTGTGCGGAAGCGCGGCCCAGGTCGAGTCCTCCCTTTCCACATACTCGATCATCTCGCCGCCGTAAAGGAAGGGGGGCATCTCCTGAAGAAGCTCCTTCCTGCCATACAGCACGCCGATCCCCATCGGGCCGCAGATTTTGTGCCCGGAAAAGGCCAGGAAATCGACGCCGAGCGCCTGTACATCAACAGGAATATGCGGAATGCTCTGCGCGCCGTCCAGGACAAATACCGCACCGTTCGCATGGGCGATTTCCGCAAAGAGCCGAATGTCGTTCAGCGTTCCCAGAACATTTGAAATCTGCGTCATCGCAACCAGCCTTGTGCGGCCGCTGAGCGCCTGAAGAAATGCTTCCTCCGTGATCCTTCCGTCTTCTCCGCATTCGATCCAGCGGATCTTCAGGCCCTTTCTTTTCGCAAGCTGCTGCCAGGGGATCAGATTGCTGTGATGCTCGGTGACGGACAGCGCGATCTCGTCGCCTTCCCGAAGAAGGGCACCGTAGCTGTAGGCGGCAAGGTTCAGGCTTTCCGTTGCGTTTCTTGTGAAAATGATCTCCTCCGTGCTTTTTGCGTGAATAAAATCTCTCACAGCTTCCCGCGCGCCCTCGTAGACCTCGGTCGCCTGCTGCGACAGGGTATAGAGGCCGCGAAGCGGGTTCGCATTCACCCGTTCGTAAAAGTCCCGCTCCGCCCGGATCACACATTCCGGCTTCTGGGCGGTCGCGGCGCTGTCGAGATATACAAGCGCCGGATATTCCCGGAACAGGGGAAAGGATTTCCGGATATCTTCAGTCAGCATGGTTCACCTCGTTTCTCAGCTGCTCCTGCAGCGCTTCATCGGGGATCTGCCCGATCACGCGTCCGAGCTTCGCCTCCGAGAGCATCCGGACGGCGTGCGCCTCGGAAATTCCGCGCGTTCCGAAGTAATGCAGCAGTTTTTCATCGGCCTGCCCGATCGAGGCGCCGTGATTTCCGACGACGTCCTCCTCCGCGCAGAGGATCACGGGAACGCTCAGATTTTCAACGCGCTCCGAAAGAAGGAGGACCTCCTCCGATTCATTCCCGACGGCGCCGCTGCAGCCTTTTCTGAAATCAATCGTTCCGCGAAGAAGCTTCTTCGCGCTGCCGGAAAGGACGCCCGACGCACGGATCTCACTCGTACTCTTCTTTCCTTCATGCACGGCTTCACAGTTCAGGTCATAGCGGCCCGTACCGCCCACAAAGAAGCCGATGTCCGCACGGAATTCGCTGCCCTCCCCCGAAAGAATAACCTGACAATTGTCATAAGCCTCGGCATCCGAGAGAATCAGGCGGATCCAGTGGAAGGAAGCCCGATCTTCACAGCGGACGCATATTGTATTTTCCGAGAGGCCTTCTGTCCCGCCGCGCCTGATTTCCACCAGCGTCAGCTGACTGCCCTCGGAAAGCGCGGCCTCGATTCCGGTCTTTCCTTCGAAGTCCGTGAGAATCACGGTTCTCTCTTCCCCGGGAGCGAGCCGGTATTCGTATTCCACGGCTTCATCCGGCACCTCGATTTCAGTGCCGCCTGCATGAAGCCAGGAAAAGGTTCCGGCCGGCGGCCGGTTTACGACTGTTTTCATTACCCGATCGCTCCTTTCATTTCTATCCGGATCAGATTGTTCATCTCAACGGCGTATTCGAGCGGCAGTTCCTTCGACACATTTTCGGCGAAACCGCTGACGATCAGCGCCTTCGCGTCCTCTTCGGAAAGCCCGCGGCTCATCAGATAGAACACCGCGTCGTCTGAGATCCGCCCGATCGAGGCCTCATGTCCGACGTCCGCGTCCATGGTCCGGATGTCCATCGCAGGAATCGTATCCGAACGCGACTCCCGATCCAGCATCAGCGACTGGCAGGAGACCGAGGATTTGCTTCTTTTCGCCGCGGGATTTACGACAACGGCGCTCCGGAAGGTGCTGATACCGCCGCTCTTTGAGATCGAGCGGGTATTCACGAAGCTCGTCGTCTCCGGCGCCTGATGAACAATCTTGCAGCCGGTGTCGAGGTTCTGTCCCGCCCCGGCGAAGGTGACACCCGTAAACTCACAGCCCGCGCCCTTTCCTGCGAGAATGCTCATCGGATAGAGATAGGACACATGCGAGCCGAAGGAGCCGGACACCCACTCGATCCTGCCGCCTTCCGCCACGATCGCCCGCTTGGTATTCAGATTGTACATGTTTTTGGACCAGTTTTCGATCGTCGAATACCGAAGCCGCGCGTTTTTCCTGACAAATAGCTCCACACAGCCCGCGTGAAGATTCGCAACATTATACTTCGGCGCGGAGCAGCCCTCGATAAAATGCAGATCGGCGCCCTCGTCCACGATGATCAGCGTATGCTCGAACTGTCCCGCGCCCGGCGCATTCAGCCGGAAATAGGACTGCAGCGGAATCTCCACCGTAACGCCGGGCGGCACATAGACGAAGGAGCCGCCGGACCAGACCGCGCCGTGCAGCGCCGCGAATTTGTGATCCGTAGGCGGCACGAGCTTCATGAAGTGCTCCCGGATCATCTGCGCGTATTCCCCGTGCAGCGCACTCTCGATATCCGTATAGACGACGCCCTGCTCGGCAACATCCTCTCGGTCATTGTGATAGACCAGTTCGGAGTCATACTGCGCACCGACG
>CAMOZF010000276.1 GCA_946630765.1 uncultured Lachnospiraceae bacterium
CAGCAGGATATTTTCCTGTGCCTGCGAAACCGCGAGATCGTCGATATCGGTTCCAAAGACGCGGGAAGCGCCCATTTTCAGCGCAATAATCCCGAGGATTCCGGAGCCGGTGCCCACGTCAAGCACCCGGTCGCCCGCTCTCAGGAACTTTTTCAGTCCGTGGATGCAGAGCTGTGTCGTCTCATGAGAGCCGGTTCCAAACGCGGTCCCGGGGTCGATCTCGACCATGATTTCACTCTGATCATCCTCCGGTTTTTCGACCCAGGTCGGCTTGATCAGGATATCGTCGACATAGAAGGCATGGAAATGCTCCTTCCAGTTATTGACCCAGTCCACGTCCTCGGTCTCCGACTCCGAGATCCATGCCTCGCCGGTGTCCACAAAATCCGAAAGATCCTCCAGTTCTTCCCGGATCTTTTCAAGAAGCGCCTCGCGCGTCTCCTCGCTTTCGTCCTCTTCGAGGTAGAATACGACATCCGCCTTTCCGTCATCCTCGACTTCCTCGGGCATGACATCCTTGAAAATCTCGATCGTGTCTCCGGGCATGACGGGCTTCTTGTCCCGCACCTCAACGCCCGTGATTCCGAGCTCCGTCAGCACCTCAACAACGAGATCCTCCGCCGCGGAGGTGGTGTGAATCGTATATTCTTTCCACTTCATAAATGCCTCTTATTCCTGACCGAGAAGCGCGCCGTAGCTGTTGAATTCGTAGACGACGCCGTCAATCATAATCTTTCCTGTCGCGAGCTTTCCGTCTCCCTGCGCATAGCAGCGGACGCCTTCCGCATCGATCCAGCCGGTCTTGATCTTTCCGATCTCCTCGACATAATATCTGCCGGTAAAGCCGGTCTGCACGACACCGTTTGCATTTGTACAGTACATACCGGACTTCAGCTCCACGGATCCGCCGACCCGAAGAAGTCCGTATTCATCGATCACGTAGGGATTTCCGTCCCAGGTCACAATGCCTTCCGGATTCATCTGCCCCGTATACAGGACATGCACCATGCTCATCTGGCGTTCGCCGTTCTCCGGCGTCACAAAGATCTGCACTGCATACGGCCCCTGCGTCGGAAAACTGATATGCACGCCCATATAGGACTTCGCAGGCGCTTCCTCGCCAAAAATCGCGGAAGCCGTTCCCTGCAGGAGACTCCAGTAAACGATCTGCGCGGATTTCGCCGGATTATCGATCACAAAGAAAAGATCAATCCCCGTCGGATCAGCATTTCGGATCATCACATTATGCACGACCGGCTCGAGATGCGGATAGCCGCCCGAGATCCGCGCATAGGCATATTCGATGATATTCTGCGTATCCAGGTAGTGGCAGCCGTCATCCGAATGCAGCGTGCACACATAGAGCGTCTTTCCGTCGCGCTCGACCGCCGTCAGAAGCGTGCTCTGCGCATTCACGGTCCAGCCGGGCTTTCCGGCGAAAACACCGGGCACATTGAGATCATTCCCGAGCATCCGGTGATTCATGAAAACCTGCCGCTCACCGGTATAAGCCGTCCCGGGAATCGTATAGTTCAGCGTCGACATGATCGTCCGAAGTGTCTCATTTTCCATTGCTGCCTTCAGGATCACTGCCATGTCGTAGGCGCAGGTATAATGTCCCTCAGCGTCCAGTCCGTGCGCATTGACAAAATGTGAATGCGTCAGCCCGAGCTCCTCACACTTCTTATTCATCATCTCGGCAAAGGCCGGCACACTTCCGGCGACAAGCTCCGCAAGCACATTTCCCGCGGCATTCGTCGACTGCAGGATCAGCGCGTACAGAAGGTCGCCGACCGTCATAACCTCGTCCGGTTTCAGTGAAGGCTGAACACCCGAGCTCATCGGCTCCATATTCTCTTCAAGAGAAGACTGGCTCAAACGCCACGGTGTCGATAAATCGTAGTGATCCAGCACGACAAGCGCCGTCAGCACCTTCGTGATACTGGCCGGCGCGTAGGCTTTCAGCTCCTTCCGGCCGATGACGACGTTGCCGTCCTGATCAAGCACACAGTAGGCGCGGGAATCCACACCAAGATCGCTGCTGTCGTAGAGCCTCGGCATATCCTCGTCCGCGACATCCTCCGCCGCGGTTCCGGGAAGCGCCTGCTCGCCGACATCAATCGTCCAGGTCTTTGTCTCTGCGGGATCGGTTTCCTCCGGTGTTTCTTCGGCAGCTTCTGTACTGTCCTCCGCCGTCGTATCTTCCTGCGCCGCAGTGTTTTCCGCACTGTCCTCCGAAGCGTCCGAAACGCTCTCGCTCACCTGATCTGTCCCTGCAGTTTCTTCTGTACTTTCCTTGCCCGCTGATCCGCAGGCTGCCATCGTAAGAAGCAGGCCTGCGATCAGGACTGCGGCTATTTTTCTGATCTTTCTCATGAGACCATCCTTTACTGTGTAATTGCTAACAAAAGAGAGAGGCTCCCGTACAAGGAACCTCTCACCTGAAAATGTACGTGAGAGGATTCGAACCCCCGGCCTTCTGATCCGTAGTCAGACGCTCTATCCAGCTGAGCTACACGTACATATTGCTTTTATCGCAACAGCAACATTATAACACGTCTTTGAGATTTGTCAATCCCATTTTTCAAAAAAGAAATGCTGTGCCCGTGTGAGAGAGACAGTAACGTCGTGATACAGGCACAGCTATCATAACACAGAGTATGCGCGATGTCAAAGGAAAAACCGCCCTTTACTCCTCTTTTGTAGCGTAAATTGTGGCTCTGAGCTTCGAAACGGTCTCGTTGATATCGTTCGGGATCAGGATCTCGTTCCAGCTGTGGTACGAGCCGTCCTCCGGGATCCGAAGCTCCACGACCTCATACTGCAGCACCTTCGGCAGATCCGTAAGAAGTGACAGCACCTGGCCGGAGCTGAGGTTGTGCGTCGTATAGGGAAGCAGCTCATTCGCAAGGTTCGCGAGCTGCAGCGCATTCATGCTCTTCGCCTTCTGGATCAGCGCCTGCAGAACGACACGCTGGCGGGAGGTACGTTCAAAGTCGGCATTGCCCTGATGACGGATCCGCGAATAGCCTAAAGCCTGCTGTCCGTTCAGCACATAGGTGCCGGCACTGTAGATCCCGTAGTGCTGCATGGAAGGAAGCTCATAATCCTTGATCTCGATCGGCACTCCGCCGAGGATATCGATAATTTCCTGCATCGACTGGAAGTCAACGCTCGCATAATTATCAATCGCCACGCCGTAATTGGTCTGAAGCGTCTGCACCAGCATCGGTCCGGCGCCGATCGCATGCGCGTGATTCAGTTTCCGGATTCCCATGCCCTCGATATTTGCGTAAAGGTCACGCATGAAGGAGGTCATGTAGATCTTCTTCGTGTTCTTATTGATCG
>CAMOZF010000277.1 GCA_946630765.1 uncultured Lachnospiraceae bacterium
CGTCTGCACGAGAGACCTTCGGCGCACCCCGCGCTTCTCACATCTGGGGTCCCAGACAAAGAGCGGCGTGTGCACGATCTCTTCAAAAGGCTGCATGTAGTTTTTCGCCCAGTAGCCATGCTCTCCGAGCATAAAGCCGTGATCCGTACAGACGATCAGCATGGTGTCCTGCCACAAGTCATACCGGTCGAAAACGTCCAGCACTCGCCCGAGACTCCGGTCGCACATCGAAAGAAGCGCCGCATAATGTTTTCTCACCCCGGCGATTTCTTCCGCGGTCTCCGTCACGGGCCGGTAGTACGGCCAGTCGGAAACCGCCGCCGGCGGGAGTTCAGCCCCCGGAGCCTCATACCCCTCCGGCACAAAGAACGGTTCATGCGGGTCAAAGGCCTCAATCTGAAGCATCCAGCCGTCCGTCTCGTGGTTGTCCTCCAGAAACCGGATCCCCAGATCAAATGTCAGCGTCTGCGGGTGATTCTCTTCACTGTTCATGAAAGGCCGGTTCACCTGGTCCTGATGCCGAAGATCGTGATGGCTAAAGGGATGGCTGACAATCCCCTTCCACGGATCGCCCTCCTGCCCGCGCACGGCTTCCCAGGTCGTATATCGGGTATGATAGGTTGCCCCGCCATCCTGCCAGTAATGATAGTGGTCACTGATCAGATGCGTATGAATTCCGGCACGGCTCAGGATTTCCGGCACGGAGTCGTCAAACGGCTCCAGCGGCCCCCAGCCACGATGAAGGAAGCTGTAACGCCCGCTGTGAAGCTCGCGGCGTGCGGGCATGCAGGGAAGGCCCCCGGTGTAGCAGGTATCAAACTGAACCGTCCTTCTCGCCAGGCGTTCAAAATTTGGCGTCAGCGTTTCCGTGCATCCGTACGGCGTAAGCATATGACGGTTCAGGGAATCAAACATCAGAAGCAGCGCTCTCATCTTTTTTCCTCCATCAGGCGCATTTCATGCGCGGTTTTTCTGAGTTCATCGAGTCTTTGATCAAAAAACATCCGATAGCTTTCGCAAAAGCGGTTCAGGCCGTTTTCGCGGTTTCTTCTGCAGCCGCCGCGACAGAACCGAAGATACGGACAGCTGCCGCATTTTTCCGAAAAGTGCCTGGATTCCTCGATAAATGAAAGCGCGGTCCGCCGCGCATCGACGGAATCCATCCGCTCTTCGTTGAAATTTCCCAGCCGGTATCCGTCCGTCATATAGAAATCACAGGGATAGACCGAGCCGTCCGCCTCGCAGACATACTGCATGCCGCAGACGCCGCGCATGTCGCAGGCTTCCGGCGGCACGCCGAGTTCGATCCCGATCCAGTTGTCGAACTGCCGGATATACGGCCTGTTTTCATCCTTCTCCCACAGATCCCAGAGCCGGACCAGGAATCTCCCGTAGTCTTCCTGGCTCAGACGGGGACGGTCTCGCGATGCTTCCGTCTGATCCATCGGATCCAGGCAGGCAATATACTGCTGCCAGAAAAAGCCCTCCTTACGGAAGAAATCGTAGATCTCTTCGATGTGCGCCGCGGTCTCGTCCGTGACCACCGTCAGAATGTTGAATTCCACCTTCTCCTCCTGAAGAAGATGAATCCGCTCAAGCACCAGGTCAAAAGAAGAAGCACTGCCCTCTTCATTCCGAAGATGGCGGAAGCGGTTATGGACTTCCCGCGTTCCGTCCAGCGACACCCCGGTCAGAAAGCGTTTCTCCCGAAGAAATGCGCACCATTCCCGGTCGAGCAAAAGACCGTTCGTCTGAATCGAATTCTGTATTCGGACATGGTTTCTATTGTACTGTTTCTGATACTCCACAGCCTTCCGGAAAAAGTCCAGCCCCCGAAGCGTCGGTTCGCCGCCCTGAAACGCATAAGACGCCGCGCCCTCCGCATGCAGCAGCGTACGGCGGATGATATTTTTCAGCGTCTTTTCTTCCATGAAGCCGAAGTCCGGCCGGGCGCGATTCGCCTGCTCATCGATGTAAAAGCAGTAATCGCAGCGCATATTGCACTTCCCGGACGAAGGTTTGATCATTACGCCGATCGGCGGCATGCATTTTCCTCCTTTTGCAGGTCAGCAGATGTCTCATACAGAATTGCTGTAATTATAACGCGCTTCCCGAAGAAAAGCAAGAGAAGCGGCATCAGCGGCCTGTCCTTCCAGAAAATCCACGCTGATCTTCTCCACCTCCCGCCGAAGCTCCTGAAGGCTCCTGTGTCCGTAAGTCCCGTTCAGGAGGTCATTTTTCAGGCTGTGCCCGAGAAGCCGCTTCCTGTCCGCCTCCGACACGCCCGCCCGCTCGAGAAGCCGGTTAAAGGTGTGCCGCGTGCTGTGCGGACTCAGCGGCCGAAGCTGAAGCGCCATCAGGCAGTTCGCCATGTCCCGTCGAAACTGCGAGGGCCCTTTTCCAAGAAGCAGCCGTTTCTTCCGGCTCAGAAGCATTTCAAGAAGCGGCCGTATACAGGGATGGATCGGCACGAGCCGTTCTTTTCCGGCCTCGGTCTTCACGCCGCCCTTCATATAGCCCTCTTCCAGATTGACCTGAAACTTCCTGTCGGCATAGGCGCTGACCCGAAAACCCGTGAAGCACATCACAAGTATCGTCGCCGGGATTTCCTCGTCCCTGCGCCTCCAGAGCTCCCGCAGCTCTTCGTCTGAAAATGAATCGTGATGCACCGGCTCTCTGGTCCAGGGCATCACGACCGCAAGCCCGCTCCGCCCCTTGCACATCTCCCAGTCCTGGCCGAAATGATACAGGGTATGAATCAGCTGCACCACATTTCTCACCGAGGCGTAGCTCATCCCCGCCCCATCCCGCTCCTTCCCTGCGCCGAGTCGGTTCACCAGATGCTGGAACTCCTCCGCGCGCAGACTGTCCATCTGCCGCCCGGAAAGCGGCGCGAGTTTATAAAATGCGGCATTTGCAGCATTTCTGCTCGATGCAGAAAGCTGTTTTGCCGCATTCTCTCCAAACTTCAATTCAAACCAGGCCTGATACACCTCCGAAAGCGTCGCGCTCTTCCCCTCCTTCTTCTCCTTCTTCACCGTCTCCAAAAGTTCCTCGCAATAGCGTCTGATCTCTGACTCACTGGCCTTCTCAAAGTGCTTCTCCAGGCCTTTCTCATACTTTCCGGCATGCCAGGCGGAAAGCATCGCGAAGCCGATATACCAATCCGAAACATAGCAGATCGGCTTTCCCCTCTTCCACTTTCCATTGACCATTTTCCCGGGTTCATGCACTCCCCACGGGTTCTTCCTGTTCTTCGCAATAAAGCGGATGGACCCAAAGCCGGTCGGAAGCTTTTCTTTATGCATCGTTCTACCTCCGTTTGTTGACTCTT
>CAMOZF010000278.1 GCA_946630765.1 uncultured Lachnospiraceae bacterium
CGGCACTTTGTCATGGCTTCCGCATTTGCAGCATCGATGACGGCCTTCTGCTCGGCGGAAAGGCTCTCATAGAACTTGTTGTTGATCATGTAGCTCATGACGGTCGGTGTATGGTTGTCCAGCACGTACCAGTCCTGAACCTCATAGGTCTTGTCGATGACGACGTTCTGGATGGGGTTTTCCTGTCCGTCGACAACGCCGTTCTGCATTGCAACGTACATGTCGGAGGAAGCCATGGGAACCGGGTTTGCGCCGATGGCCTTTACGATCTCGATATAGATGGCGCTTTCCGGAACACGGAAGGTAAGTCCGGCCGCGTCTTCCACGGATTTGATCTCATGGCCCTTGCAGGTAAAGCTTCTCATACCGGTGCAGGAATTTCCGAGGACCTTGATGCCTGTGATCTCTTTACTCTTTTCGAAGAGTTCCTTCGCCCAGTCGCTGTCGCAGACGGCATTGGTCTCTTCGATGCTGGAGAACAGTCCCGGCATGCCCAGGATCATGGTGTTGATGTCATAGCTGTTCAGCTGAGAAGAATTCTGAACGGTCATCTCTACAGTTCCGGCTGCAACGGCACCGACGGTATCCGCCTGATTTCCGAGAGCGCTGCCCTGATATACTTCCACTTTGATGGTGTCACTGTTTGCTTCACAGTACTCCTTGAAGGTTTCCGCATACATGACTTCGTCGTCCTGTTCGCGGTCAGGATTGCTGTGGGTGATTCCCAGCTTGATGGTGACGTTCTCATCAGCATGAACTGCGACGCATCCCGTCATTGCCAGCATGGTTCCGAGAATAATAGCCAGACCTCTCTTCTTCATTTGGATTCTCCTTTCATTCCTCACGGATTTTTTAAAGTGCTTTTTTATATAAACAACAGAATTTGTTCCGGGCTTTCCGGGGAGGATGCCGGCCGTGCCGGCGCACAGTCCGGGACCAAATCTGTCATTTACCTGAATTTTGCAAGCGTCTCGTCCCGGATGGTACGAAGAGCCGAACCGTAGTTGCCGAAATCATTGCCCATGATGACCATGTTCACGCCCTTGTCGATCAGCTTCTTTGCGTTCTCGTAGGTAGGCGGAACCGCCGGAGCCATGACGCCGATTCCCTTCGGGCGGGCCTTCGCGATGATATCCTTCATGGCGATGTCCGCCGGGCTGTCGTTCAGATCATAGAAAGAATTTCCGCCAGACTTGTTGTCACGGCAGTTCAGCGACATGGAGTAGTCGGCCGGACCAAAATTGATGGCGTCAATTCCGGGAACCGCAAGCATATCGTCCAGCTGATCGGAAAATTCGAAATCCTCCGCCATGGGGATCACCAGCTCGGAACGGTTGGCCTCTTCGTAAAATTCCACGCCGTCCAGGTCGAAGCCGTACTGGGCTGCACGTACGTTGATGTCGTAGCCGCGGCGGCCAAGCGGCGGGAATTTGGATCCCTTCACGCAGATCTCCATTTCTTCGATCGTGCGCACATGGGGAATGATGACACCCTCGGCGCCCATTTCAAGGGCCTTGCGAAGCTCGATCATATCCGGTTTTGTCACCCGGACCAGGGGGCTTACGCCAACCGTACGGGCTGCCAGGATGGCTTCCCGAAGGCCTGTGGTCTCCCACGGGCAATGCTCCGCATCGATGAACGCGAAATCAAAGCCTGCGTACCCCAGCATTTCAATAAACTGCGGGCAGCCGGAATAGATCGTCACGCCGAAAACCGGCCTTTCTTTCATGATTTCTTTCAGATGATTTTCGTAGATCGGGTTTTTCATTTTCCTGTCTCCTCCTTACCATGCGGTCCATCCGCCGTCGATCACAAGGTTCGCTCCCGTCATAAAGGAAGAAGCCTTGGACGCCAGGAAGATCACCGCTCCGTTGTATTCGTCCTCGCGGGACATACGGCCCATGGGCATTCTTGCGGTAAAATTCTTGATAAAGGTCTCGTCCTGGGTGTCTCTCCACACGCCGGCCGGCGTCAGGGTATTGACGCGTATGCCTTTTTTGCCCCAGTAGGTGGCGCAGTATCTGGTCAGGTTATAAACGCCCGACTTGGCCGCGGAGTATGCCACGGGTTTGATGAACGGGATACCTGTCCGCTCTTCTTTATATGCGTAAATATCCTGGATCGGGGAAAGCATTCCGTAAATGGAGCCGATATTGATGATGGAACCCTCTTTCTTTGCGGCGACCATTCTGGCGCCCACAGCCTGCGTCATAAGAAAGGTTCCTACCAGGTTTACATCCACGACCTCACGGAAGACTTCCTCGGGGAATTTCTCGAAGGGTCCCGATACTTCCGGCGGCGCGCTGGGCTGGGTATCGATGCCGGCACAGTTTACCAGAACGTCGGGCGTTCCCCAGATGTTCTGCACCTCGTCAAGAGCTGCCTCGATGCTGGCCTTGTTGCTGATGTCGACCTGATACACCTTCAGTCTTTCGCGGTCGTATTCGGCTGCCGGGAAAATGCTCTCCACCCGCTCTTCCGACGGATGCGCCGAGAAAATTGCCACCTTTGCGTCTCTTTCAAATAAACCACGTGCCAGATTTTTTCCGATCTGTCCAAGACCGCCCGTTACGATGCATATCTTGTCAGATACATCAAACAATTCGTCTTTCACGGCTTTTTCTCCTTTACATGATAAAATGATTTCCTTTCAAGACAGATGGCCGTCACGTGGTATGACGTCCGCACGTCTTATCTGCAATATACCATGATTCGATTCTGGTGTCAATTGTGTGTTATGCCTTATATTTCCAGATAATTTTGTGGCAAATTCACAATTTGGCTTTCATGTTTCGGGTTTTATCGAGTACTAATTGTGCATTATGCACTCTTCTTTTGTTTATATTTTTAATGAATTATCATTTTTCACTATATTGACTTTACATGGCCGCAGGGTTACAATGATTTATAATATAATTCAGCACCCCGGGCTTCAGGGTGCCGCACAATTACAAAATCATTTTAAAGCGGGTGTTTCCATGGCGGCGATACAGAAAAAATCCACTACACAACTGACAATCGAACATCTTCAGAAATATCTTAAAGATGATGCCGTCCAGGTGGGTGACCGTTTTCCGACGGAGCGAAAGCTTTGTACCGATCTCGGCATTGGCAGGGGCACCGTGCGCGAAGCGGTAAAGGTTCTGGTTTCCCAGGGATACCTTGTGATCAGGCCCGGCCTTGGCACATTTATCCAAAGCAAGACCCCCGTTCAGAAAGATCCCCTTACCGATTACTTTGTAAGCAACGAAGTCGCGCTGCAGGATCTGATCGTAGTCCGCTCCGCTCTGGAGCCGCTGGCCACAAAAATGGCTATCGAGAAATGCACCCCCG
>CAMOZF010000279.1 GCA_946630765.1 uncultured Lachnospiraceae bacterium
ACCAACCAGCGTGAAACCGTTGTGATCTGGGACCGCGCGACCGGCGAACCGATCTGCCGCGCGATTGTCTGGCAGGACCGGAGAACCGCCCCCATGACCGATCAGATGATTGCGGACGGACTGACGGATATGATCCGCAGGAAAACCGGCCTGATCATCGACCCGTATTTTTCCGCGACCAAGATCAAATGGATCCTCGACCACGTCGAGGGCGCAAGAGAGAAGGCGGAGCGCGGCGAGCTGTGCTTCGGTACCGTGGAAACCTGGCTCATCTATAAGCTGACGGACGGCAGGGTTCATGTGACGGATTACAGCAACGCTTCAAGAACCATGCTTTTCAATATCACCGAGCTTCGCTGGGATCGGGAGATTCTGGAGCTTCTGAACATCCCGGAAAGCATGCTTCCCGAGGTAAAGCCCAGCTCCTGCATCTACGGGGAAACCGACCCGGAGCTTTTCGGAAAGGCCATTCCGATTGCGGGTGCGGCCGGCGATCAGCAGGCGGCGCTTTTCGGACAGACCTGCTTCTCCGCAGGAAATGTCAAGAATACCTACGGCACGGGCTGCTTCCTTCTGATGACGACGGGAGAGCAGCCGGTCTTCTCGGAAAACGGACTGCTGACGACCATTGCCTGGGGGCTCGACGGAAAGGTGACCTACGCGCTCGAAGGATCGATCTTTGTCGCAGGCTCCGCGATCCAGTGGCTCCGGGACGAGCTGCGCGTGATCGAGTCTGCGGGCGATTCGGAGTATTTTGCCAATAAGGTTCCGGATACGAACGGCTGTTATGTGGTGCCGGCATTTACCGGACTCGGCGCGCCCTACTGGGATCCCTATGCCAGAGGCACGATTGTCGGCCTGACAAGAGGCGTCAACCGATATCATATCATCCGCGCGACGCTCGAGTCGCTGGCCTTCCAGACCTATGATGTGCTGAAGGCGATGGAGAGAGACGCGGGCATGCCGATCACCTCGATCAAGGTCGACGGCGGCGCTTCCGCGAACAACCTGCTGATGCAGTTCCAGGCGGATATGCTCGGGCAGCCGGTCACGCGGCCGGCCTGTGTCGAAACGACGGCGATGGGTGCCGCGTATCTTGCGGGACTTGCGGTCGGTTACTATAAGTCAATCAATGAGATCGTGAAAAACTGGAAGTTCGGCGCGCTTTTCGCCCCGACCATGACAGATCATGACAGACATAAAATACTTGCCGGATGGCACCGCGCGGTTTCGAGGGCGCGCGCCTGGGCAAAGGAAGATGAGGAAGAATAATGGATTATGATGTGATTGTGATCGGCGCCGGCGTCACGGGGGCCGCGGTCGCAAGGTATTTGTCCCGCTATGATGCAAGGATCCTTGTGCTGGAACGTGCATCCGACGTCTGTGAAGGCACTTCCAAGGCGAATTCGGCGATCGTCCATGCCGGCTTTGACGCGGAATACGGATCCATGATGGCGAAATTCAACGTGCGCGGAAGCGAAATGATGGAGGATCTGAGTAAAGAGCTGGATTTCGCCTACGACCGCTGCGGAAGCCTGGTCGTCGCGCTTTCGGAGGAGGATCTTCCGAAGCTTCAGGCACTTTACGAGAACGGCGTCAAAAACGGCGTCCGCGATCTTCGGATCGTTTCCCGGGAAGAGCTTCTGGAGATGGAGCCGAATATTTCCGATGCGGCGGTTTCGGCGCTCTACGCCCCGACCGGCGGCATTGTCTGTCCTTTTGAACTGACGATCGCCCTCTCGGAAAATGCGGCGGTGAACGGCGCAGAATTCCTGTTCAACGCGGAGGTTCAGAAGGTTGTGCCCGAAGACGGGGGCTTTACGGTTGAAAGCTCGAAGGGGTCCTTCACGGCGCGTGCGGTTGTGAACGCGGCTGGCGTCTATGCGGATCTTTTCCACAATCAGCTGGCCGAAAAGAAGATTCATATCACCCCGAGAAAGGGCGAGTACCTTCTTCTCGATCACACGGCCTACGGCTTTGTAAAGCATACGATTTTCCAGCTGCCCGGCGAGTACGGAAAGGGCGTGCTGGTTTCTCCGACCGTTCATAAAAATATCATCGTCGGTCCGACCGCGAATGACATTGAGGACAAAGAAGGCGTGAACACCACGGCCGAAGGGCTGCGGGAGGTCATCGAAAAGTCAGCGCTTGCGGTCAGGAATCTGCCGACGCGTCAGACGATTACTTCCTTTGCCGGCCTCCGTGCGCATGAAGACAGCCACGAGTTTGTGATCGGCGAGGTTCCGGAGCATCCGGGCTTCTTCGACTGCGCAGGCATTGAGTCGCCGGGGCTCAGTTCGGCGCCCGCGATCGGCGAGGAAGTGTCCGATCAGATCGCCGCGCGTCTCGGCCTTCCCAGAAAAGCGCAGTTTATCGCTGAGCGGAAGGGCATTGTGAAGGCCGCTGAACTGAGCCTTGAAGAGCGGAACGAGCTGATCCGCAAAGAGCCCGCCTACGGTCAGATCATCTGCCGCTGCGAGAGCGTTTCCGAAGGAGAGATCCTCGACGCGATCCGCCGGCCGCTCGGCGCAACCACGCTCGACGGTGTGAAGCGCCGCGTGCGTGCGGGCATGGGCAGATGCCAGGCCGGTTTCTGCTCGCCGCGTGTCATGGAAATTCTGGCAAGAGAGCTTCATCAGGATCTCTCGGAGATTACGAAAAAGGGTCCCGGTTCCCCGATCATTGTCGGCACCGCGAAGGACCGGATCTGATAAGGGGAGGGACGCATGGAAAAGATCAATATTGTTATTGTCGGCGGCGGCCCTGCCGGACTTGCCGCAGCGGCGGCGGCTTATGACGCGGGAGAGCGGAGCATTCTGATCCTGGAGCGGGACAATATGCTCGGCGGCATCCTGAACCAGTGCATTCACAACGGCTTCGGCCTGCACACCTTCAAGGAGGAGCTCACGGGCCCCGAGTACGCGAAACGTTTCGAGGATCAGGTGATCGAACGCGGCATTGCCTATAAACTGAATACCATGGTCATGGACATTTCTTCGGAGAAGGTCGTGACTGCGATGAACCGGGAGGACGGTCTGTTCCAGATCGAAGCCGGCGCGATCATCCTTGCGATGGGCTGCAGAGAACGCTCGAGAGGCGCGCTGAATATCCCCGGCTACCGGCCGGCGGGCATTTATTCCGCAGGCACGGCGCAGCGGCTTGTGAACATCGAGGGCTACATGCCCGGCCGTGAGGTCGTGATCCTCGGCTCCGGCGACATCGGCCTCATCATGGCACGCCGGATGACGCTGGAGGGCGCGAAGGTCAAGGTGGTCGCCGAGCTGATGCCCTACAGCGGCGGTCTGAAGCGGAACATTGTCCAGT
>CAMOZF010000280.1 GCA_946630765.1 uncultured Lachnospiraceae bacterium
CTATGGCCTGTTCACCGGCGGTCTCGGACTTCACGGCGGCGCGGAGAAGATCGGCGCGACCGTTATCCCGATGTCTTCCGGCAATACCGCGCTTCAGATCCAGACGATGATCGACCTCAAGGCGACCGCGCTCTGCTGCACGCCTTCCTACGCGATGTACCTTGGCGAAGAAGTGCAGCGCATGGGCGTTCAGGACCAGCTCAGCTTAAAGGTCGGCATCTTCGGCGCGGAGCCCTGGACGGAGGAAATGCGTAAAAACATTGAAGCCGCGCTCGGCATCAAGGCCTACGATATCTATGGCCTGACGGAAATCATCGGACCCGGCGTTTCGGGCGAATGTGAATACCAGGCCGGCATGCATGTCTGGGAGGATTTCTTCATCCCGGAAATCATCGATCCGGACACTTTGGAGCCGCTTCCTGTGGGATCCGAGGGCGAGCTTGTTTTCACGACGATCACGAAGGAAGGCATGCCGATGATCCGCTACCGCACGCGCGACATCTGCCGTCTGGATCCGACGCCCTGTAAATGCGGCCGCACGCATTACCGCATGATGAAGCCGCACGGAAGAACCGACGACATGCTGATCATCCGGGGCGTCAACGTCTTCCCGTCTCAGATCGAGGAAGTGCTTCTCGGCTTCAGCGGCGGCGAGATCACGCCGAACTACCAGATCATCGTCGACCGTGTGAACCATACCGATACCTTCGATATCAACGTGGAAATGAGCGAGAAATTCTTCGCCGACGATATGAAGTCCATCAACAAGCTGGAGAACGAAATCATTGCAAAGCTGCGCTCTGTGCTCGGCATCGGCGCGAAGGTACATCTGGTATCCCCGCAGTCGATCACCCGTTCCGAGGGCAAGGCAAAACGTGTCATTGACAAGAGAACGATGTAAGAAAAGGAAAGGAGAGAGAACATGTTTGCAACACAGCTTTCTGTATTTGTGGAGAACAAGGTCGGACGCCTGTCCGAGATCCTGAACAGCTTCAGCGCGCATCACATCAACATGCGGGCGCTGTCCATCGCAGAGAATTCCGAATTCGGCATTCTCCGGCTCATCGTCAGTGAGACAGAGCGGGCCTATGACATTCTGAAGCGCGAAGGCTTTATCGTCAAGAAAACAGAAGTCCTTTCACTTCCGATCGAGGACAAGCCCGGCGCACTTGCTGCAATTGTCGACAAGCTCAGCGAAAATAACATTGCGATCGAGTACCTTTACTGCTTCGTCAGCAAGGAAGAGGACGGTGCGAATGTCGTGCTTCGCGTGGATGATCCGGAAAAGGCCGGAAAACTTTTTAAATAATCCGTATCAGGCGCCGTACTGCCCGGTCTTTGCCGGCACTTTGCGGCGCCCGGTATGTTGAATGGGAGGAATTATGGAGTACAGAGTATCCGATAAAATGGTGAATATGAAGCCTTCGGCGATCCGTGAGATTTTCAAGAGTCTCGGTACGCCCGGCGCGATCAGCTTTGCGGCCGGAAATCCGGCGCCCGAGTCATTTCCTGTGGCGGACATGGCCAGAATCGGCGCGGATATTTTTGCAAATCAGGCGGTTCAGGCGCTGCAGTACAGCGTGACGGAGGGCTATCCCCGGCTCCGCGAGCAGGTGAAGGCGCGGCTTCTTGAGAAGTTCGGCATCGGGACGGAGAATGACGATCTGATCATCGTGACCGGCGGACAGCAGGGCATCGAGCTTTCCTGCAAGGTCCTCTGCAACGAAGGCGATACGGTCATCGCGGAGAATCCGAGCTTCATCGGCGCATTAAACGCCTTCCGCTCGCTCGGCGCGAAGATCCGGGGCGTGGAGCTTCTGGATACCGGCATCGACACCGAAGAACTGGAGCGCGCGCTTCAGGAGAACCCGGACACGAAGCTTCTGTATGTGATTCCGACCTTCCAGAATCCCGCGGGCTCGACGACGGATCTTGAGACCCGCAAGGAGATTTACCGCCTCGCACAGAAGTATGATGTGATTATCCTCGAGGACAATCCCTACGGTGAGCTGCGCTTTGCGGGAGAGGACATTCCGACCATCAAGAAGCTCGACACCGACGGCCGCGTCCTGTACTGCGGTTCCTTCTCGAAGGTCCTTTCGGCGGGTATGCGGATCGGCTTCCTTCTCGGACCGAAGGCGCTGATTTCGAAGATCGTTGTCGCGAAGCAGGTCGAGGACGTGCACACGAACATTTACTTCCAGATGCTCTGCTCGCGCTACATGGACGAGTGCGACATGGACGCGCACGTCGAAGAGATCCGCGCCCTTTATCGTAAAAAGGCCGGCTTCATGCTCGAATGTCTCGACAAATACATGCCTTCCTGTGTGAAATACACGCGCCCCGAGGGCGGACTGTTCCTCTGGTGCACGCTGCCGGATTCGATCGAGCTGATGGATTTTGTGATGGCGGCCAAGGAAAAACTCGTCTTTGTCGTCCCGGGCACGGCCTTCAACTGCGACGAATCCGCGCCTTCGCATTCCTTCCGGCTGAACTACTCGATGCCCTCGATGGAGGAGATCGAGAAGGGCATCCGGATCCTCGCGGATATTGTAAAGGAGATGGCGTAATTTAGCATTTTCAGGATTCTTTCCTGCGGATATGAATCAATTTACACAAGACCGTTCTGAACAAGAGCGGTCTTTTCGTCGTTTTATACAGATTTTGCTTGCATTGAACATTCTTACGGTTTATACTATTTTTGAATAATTGTAATAGGCCTTTTCGCACAAGCCCTGACCGAAGATCAGGATAAAGGAGAGGAAATGAAGAAGCACAGTTTCAGGGAACGCTTTTCCTACTGGTTTGACAACAAAATGTCCGGCGGCTCTCTCGGGCTGATCAGGCTTCTTGCGATTGTGACGGTGATCGTGATCGTTCTGATCGCCGCGGGCATCTTTATCACGACGGCTTCGGAGGAGCGCGATATCGGTTCTTCTCTCTGGGACAGCATGGCGACGGTCATCAATGCCTGGATGCCTTCTTTTGAGGACGGCGGGCCGGGCTATCTGATTCTGACCGCGGTCGCCGCGGTTGTCGGCCTTTTTGTAACGAGCGTCCTGATCGGTATCATATCGAGCGCGATCGAGGAGAAAATCACCAGCCTACGAAGAGGCAATTCCGCGGTTCTCGAGGAAAATCATACGGTTGTCCTGGGCTTCTATCCGGGAGAATATACCCTCCTTCGGCAGCTGGTTCTCGCGGCAGCGGATAAGCCGGCCTGCATTGTGGTCGCAGAAGACATGGAACGCGACGAAATGGAGCAGTATATTTCGGACAATGTCCGGATCCGCGCGGCGGAGGCGGACGCCATGTAT
>CAMOZF010000281.1 GCA_946630765.1 uncultured Lachnospiraceae bacterium
TCTGTGTCTTCTTGTTGATCTTCAGATAGTGAATCGTCACAAGCTTCTTGATGATTTCCGCACGGGTCGCCGAGGTGCCGATGCCCGAGCCCTTGATCTGTGCCCGAAGGTCCTCGTCCTCGATAAACTGCCCGGCGTTTTCCATCGTCAGGATCAGGGAGCCGGAGTTATAACGCTTCGGGGGCGTCGTCTCGCCTTCCTTCACCGAAAAATCCGAAACCGGAAGCACTGCGCCCTTTTTCAGGCCCTGAAGAAGCGTAAGAAGCTTCTCGTTCAGCGAGCGTTCGGAGGCTTTCTCATCCTTGTCGTTTGCGTCTTTCCCGGAATCCAGAACCGAAAGATAGCCTTTTTCACTGAGCATGCGGAAATTCGCGAAAAACGACTCTCCCATTCGTGATACCGTCAGCGCCGCCTTGATGTACTTCGCCGGCGGATAGAAAATGCTCAAAAAGCGTCTGCAGATCAGTTCATACACCGACTTCTGAAGGCCCGAAAGCCCGGAAAGTGCCGAAAGCCCCTGTCCTGTCGGAATGATCGCGTAATGATCGGTGATCTTCTTGTCATCGGTGTAAATGCTCTTTCCAATCCCGGTCCAGGCCTTTTTCTCGAGGATTTCGGACGCAAAGGCCGATACCTCCGGGACTTTTGTGAGTCCGCTGATATTCTTGTTGATCTCCTTCGCAACCGCGGAGGAAAGGACTCTTGCGTCAGTTCTCGGGTAGGTTACAAGCTTCTTTTCGTAAAGCTCCTGCGTCACGGAAAGCGTCTGGTCGGGGCTGATCTTAAAGCGGCGCGAGCATTCATTCTGAAGCTCGGCGAGGTTGAAAAGAAGCGGCGCCTTTTTCTGCTCGGTTTTCCTTTCGCAGGACTGCACCTCCGCAGTCAGCGGCGGATCCTGAGAAAGCGCTGCGATCAGCTTTTCCGCTTCTTCCCGCGACTTGAAGCCGTTTTCTTTATATAGAGCGGGATGATTCTCATAACGGGAGCCGGGAACCGCGCGCCACTCAGCCTCTACGGTTTCATTCTGCAGCATGAGGTGCATCAGGACCCGGTAGAACTTTGTCGGCACAAAGGAGCGGATCTCGCGCTCCCTTCTTACAACCATGCCAAGCACACAGGTCATGACGCGGCCGATCGAGAGAACCGCGCGGTCCTTACGGATCGCAGCGCCGACTGTGTTTCCGAACTTCAGCGTCAGCGCCCGGGAAAAGTTGATTCCCATGAGGTAGTCTTCCTTCGCCCGCAGGTAGGCCGCCGATGCGAGATTGTCGTAGGCCGAGATATCCTTCGCCTCGCGGATGCCGCGGCGAATCTCCTCCTCCGTCTGCGAATCGATCCAGACCCGCTTTTCCTTCTTGCCGCTCACATGCGCCTCCTGACGTACGAGGCGGTAGATATACTCTCCCTCGCGTCCGGAGTCGGTGCAGACATAGATGGTTTCCACGTCTTTTCTTGTGAGAAGCTTTGAAACGATGCCGAACTGCTTTTTGACGGAGTCTATGACCTCATATTTCCACACCTCGGGAATGAAGGGAAGCGTGCTCATGCTCCATTTCTTCAGGGCCGGATCATAGGCGTCCGGATACGACATCGTGATCAGATGGCCCACACACCAGGTGACAATCTCGTTGTCTGATTCGAGATAGCCGTCCTGACGGGCCGCACGAATACCGAGAACCCGGGCGAATTCCTGTGCAACGCTCGGCTTCTCGGCAATATACAGATTTTTACCCATGAATACTTACTCGGTCAGAAAGCGGTAAACGGTCAGGGTTGTCGTCTCCTGGTTGGCCTTGAGAACCGGGGATTCGAATTCCGGAATATTGATCGCATTCGGCGCGAACTGGGTTTCAAAGCAGACAGCGCCGTTGTTGTGATAAGCTTTGCCGTCCTTGCCGTTGGGCTGCTCCATGCCGTTTGAGGTGTACATCTGAACGCCGGGAAGATCCGTGTAGATTTCCATGACAATGCCGGTCTGATCGCCCGTCACGCGTCCGATCAGCTGTGCATCCTCCTGACGCATGCCGCCGTTGACGACGAAATTGTGATCATAGCCGTGTCCGAAATGAAGCGCCTCGAAATCCGCGCGGATGTCCTGGCCGATCGTCTTCTCCTGTCTGAAGTCGAAGGGCGTGCCGGTAACGTCCATGAGCTTTCCTGTAGGAATCAGGTCCTTGTCGGTTTCCGTGATATAGTCCGAATACAGGACCAGCTTATGACCGAGAATGTCTCCGGAGCCTGCGCCGTTCAGATTGAAATAGCTGTGATTCGTCATGTTCATGATCGTGTCGGCGTCAGAGAAGCCGTAGTAGTCGATCATCAGCTCATTGTCCTCGGTGAGCGTGTAAGTAACTTCAACGTCCATATTGCCGGGGAAGCCCTGGTCGCCGTCCGGCGAATACAGTGTGAAGGTGACGCACTGCGCGTCCGGTCCGTCCTCGGAGGAGAAGCCCCATTTTCTAGTGTAGAAGGTGTCGGGCTGGCTGTGAAGGTTGTGTCCGTTCTGCGGATCCTTTACCATCTGATATTCCTTGCCGTTAATCACAAAATGTCCGTTTGCGATCCGGTTGCCGTTTCTGCCGATGGTTGCGCCGTAGCAGTTGGCATTATGCTCATAGTCCGTGGAATTCGGATAGCCGAGCACTACGTCCACAGGATTTCCGTTCTTGTCCGGAACGATCAGGCTGACGAGAGAAGCGCCCATGTCGGTCAGCTCCGCGATCATGCCGTTTTTGTTTTTCAGGGTAATCAGAGAAGTCTCTTCTCCTGATTCCGTAACACCGAATTTTCTGATTTCCATTGCCATACCTCCGTTAAATCGTTGTGAAAGGCCGGATACGCCCATATAAAAGCTATTCTATTATAAACAAAAAAAGCCCCTTTATCAAGGGCTTCTTTTGGAGATTTTCAGACATCAAAGGAGAAGGCGCCGCAGCGCACGGAAAGTCTTGGAACATCAAGATAGGAAAAATTCCAGCTGTTCTCTTCTCTTTCATAGGAAATATGGTTGATGCAGGCATGCTGCTCCTCGTACATCACGCGGATTTCCTGCGGCTCCTCGATCCTCATCATAATTGTGCCGAGCACCGCACAGAACCGAAGCGCCGGAACGGTGAAGAGATGCTTTCTAGGCTCCTCGTTGTCCGTCAGATCCACATCCACGAGCCGGGCGACGATATAGGGATCACCGTCTTTTTCGAGAAGCGCGATGTCGATTCCCGCCTCGGAATACTGCAGAAGCGTCCCGATCATATAAGGGCTGTCCGAACGGACGCTGCTTCCGAAGAAATCCTCCGGAAGCTCCCCC
>CAMOZF010000282.1 GCA_946630765.1 uncultured Lachnospiraceae bacterium
CCTCGGTGGTCTCGGAGTGTACGGTTTTCCGTTATACCTTCGATCCGGACGGAAAATTGATCTGCGGGGAGCAGACCGACGAAATGACGGATTTCAAAAGGTAGAAGAATGAACGAAGCGTCGGAAAAAGTGTTCCAAATCTGTAAAAGAAAAGACTTGCGAAGAACGACGCGGTATATTATAATCTGTGTAATTGCGAAGCCGTAATAGGCTTAATAAACGGCAGGAAAAGAAAGGAAAAACATGAAGAAAATTACAGTATTGCTGCTCACAGCGGTTCTTCTTCTCGGTCTTCTTACAGGATGCACGGGCGAAGGCGGTTCAGGCAAAAAAGACAGCGGCAAGGTTGAGGGAAAGGTTACGATCGTGACCGCGAATGATACGACGGGAGCAGTGACCCACATGCTCGAGGCTTTCAAGAAAGCCTATCCCGATGTGGAAGTGGAGCACCAGATGCTTCCCGGCGCGAGTGACGACGTGAAGAAGTCTCTCATGACATCCTTCGCGGCGGGCGATACCGATCCCGACGTAATTGCCTGCGATATTATCTGGGTTTCCCAGTTTGCCGCGGCGGACTGGCTCCTGGATGTGACTGACGAGCTGAAGTCCGTGGAGGACCAGTACCTCGGCGGACCCTTAAAGACCTGCTACTATAACGGAAAGGCCTATGCCTTCCCGGATTACACCGACGTAGGCCTTCTGTATTACAGAACCGACATCATCGATACGCCTCCGACGACCTGGGACGAACTCAAGGCAATGTGCAGTGAGCATAAGGGCGAGGGCGGCACGGAATACGGCTTTGTCTTCCAGATGTTCCAGGGCGAACCGACAAGCTGCAACATGCTCGAGTTCATTAAGCAGAACGGCGGCCAGGATCTGAAGGACGGAAAGTTCCAGATGGCAAACGAAAACACCTATGAGGCGCTGGACTTCGTGAAGGGCCTGATTGCGGACGGCACTACGCCGGAAGACGTTCTTGGCTGGCGTCCGGATGACTCGCTTTCGGTGTTCTCCGAGGGCAAGTCGATCTTCATGCGGAACTGGACCTATGCCTATGCGCGCACCCAGATGGAAGAATCGAAGGTTGCGGGAAATGTCGGCGTTACCGCGCTTCCCGTTGGCCCGAACGGCAAGGAATCTTCCGGAACGCTCGGCGGCTGGAACCTTGCAATTAACAAGAACACCGACAACAAGGCGGCGGCGATCGCGCTTGCGAAGTTCATGACCAGTGCTGAAGCGCAGAAGATCGCGACGATCGAGCGCTCCACTTTCCCGACGCAGAAGGCGATGTATGAGGACAAGGACGTGCTCGCGGCGCTTCCGTACCTCTCTTCGATGAAGACAGCGGCGGATACGGCAGCTCCGCGTCCGCAGGTCCGCGATTATCCGACGATCTCGACGATTTTCCAGGAGTATTTCCACAAGGTGCTTGCGGGCGGCGAAGCTAATGAAGCCACCATGCAGGACATGGACAAAGCCCTGAATGAGGCACTTGAAAAAATGAAATAATGGTACGGAGGGACAAAAGCCTTCGTATCAGACGAAAGATATGAGGACAGGTCCTTTGTACCAGAAGCGATACAAAAGGACCTGTCCTCATGGCATAGTCCGGCCCGGGAATTCAGCCTTTTCGGGACGTAAGCGGCTTGGGAGAGCCGGATTCGTATGAAACGACATATTTCCAGAGAAAAAAGAGACAATCTGACCGGGTACCTTCTGATCGCGCCGGCGGTGCTGGCGATTATCGCGGTCGGGATTGTTCCGGTGATCATTACGATTACCTACAGCTTTGAATACTACCTCCTGACGGATCCTCAGAACCGGCAGTTCGTCGGCCTGCAGAACTATATCGAAATCCTCGGCAGCAGCGTCTTCTGGATGGTACTGAAGAATACCACCGTCTTCGCGGTGATTTCAATGGTGCTGGAGCTTTTCTTAGGCTTCGCGGGCGCGCTTCTGATGAACGGTGCGCGAAAAGGCACGAGGGGCGTGATCCGTACGGTGGTCCTGATCCCCTGGGCGGTTCCGGGCATCATCATCGCCTACATGTTCCAGTTCCTCTTCAACAACCAGCTGGGACCGGTCAACGTGATTCTGTCGTATTTCGGCGGCGCTTCGGATTTCTCCTGGCTCACGAAGCCCTGGTCGGCGATGCTGGTCGTGATTGTCGCAGATGCCTGGAAGCAGTTCCCGTACATCGCGCTGATGCTTCTGGCGGGGCTTCAGACCATCCCGCAGGAGCTTTACGAATCGGCCGCGATCGACGGCGCGGGGAAGCTGAAGTCCTTCTTTCACATTACGCTGCCGAACCTGAAGGGGATCCTGCTGATTGTGCTTTTATTCCGTACGATGGGCGCGATTCGCATCTTCGACATCATCTTCGGCATTACCGGCGGCGGGCCGGCAAGCTCCACGGCGACACTTCTTTACCAGGCCTACAAATACCTGTTCACCGATATGAACTACGGCAAGGGCTCGGCAATGTCGACGATCATCACGGTCATCATTCTCGCGATTTCCATCCTGTATATCCGGGTGCTCGGAAAACGGGATGACGAGTAGGAAAGGAGGATCAAAAGATGCAGAAAGCAAGAAAAATTGCAGGAAAAGCAGTTTATATCCTCCTCCTTGCGGTGTTCATCGTCGTGATGGTCTTCCCGTTCTACTGGCTCGTTCTGACCTCCTTTAAGGATCCGCGGGATATCAGCCTGATGCCGACAGAGCTCTGGCCGTCCAGGTTCTCGCTGAAGTTCTTCAATTACGCCTTTACGGAGCATCATCTGGAGGTCTACCTCCTGAACAGCGTCGTGGTGGCGCTCGGCGCGATGGGCTTAACCATCCTTTTTGCCTTCCCCGCCGCGTACGCTTTCTCGAGGATCCGCTTTAAATTCAAAAAATTCTGGCGGAATGTGATCCTTCTCGCGAATATGTTCCCGATCATTGCGGTCGTGACGCCGATGTTCATCATTTTCCGGAAGATGCACCTCATCAACACCTACTGGGGTCTGATCGTGCCGAGCGTGATTATTACGCTTCCGATGGCGATCTGGACGCTGCAGGCCTTCATCGACACGCTTCCGAAGGACCTGGAGGAGGCCGCGCAGATCGACGGCTGCAGCCGCTTCCAGGCCGTTCTTCGGATCATTTTCCCGCTGGCAGCGCCCGGCATTTTTACGACGGCGATCATTGCCTTTATCACTGCCTGGAATGAATTCATGTTCGCCCTGATCCTCGTGACGAAGGACTCGATGCGCACGGTTCCCGTCGCGATCTCAATG
>CAMOZF010000283.1 GCA_946630765.1 uncultured Lachnospiraceae bacterium
ACAAGTCCCTCGGCCAGTTCCGTCTGGACGGTATCCCGCCGGCACGCCGCGGCGTTCCGCAGATCGAGGTAACCTTCGATATCGACGCGAACGGTATCGTCAATGTATCCGCAAAGGATCTCGGTACCGGCAAGGAGCAGCATATTACGATCACCGCAGGCTCCAACATGTCTGAGGACGACATCAACAAGGCTGTCCGTGAGGCACAGGAATTTGAAGCGGCCGACAAGGCACGTAAGGAAGGCATCGACGCAAGAAATGACGCCGACAGCCTGGTATTCCAGACCAGACAGGCCATGAACGAGGTCGGCGACAAGCTGGATCCGCAGCTGAAGTCCCAGGTTGAACAGGATCTGAAGAACCTTGAAGACGCAGTCAACGCCTGCTCGCCCGACAGCGTGACCCCGGATCAGACCGAGGACCTGAAGGCAAAGAGAGAAACCCTTCTGAACTCCGCGAACCAGCTCTTCGCCAAGATGTATGAGCAGCAGCAGGGTCAGGGACAGGGCGCCGGTCCGCAGGGCGGATTTAACGGCGGCTTCGATCCGAACCAGGGCGGCTTCAACGGCGGCGGATTCAATGGCGGCAGCCAGGGTTCCGCACCCGGCGGCGATGATGTCGTAGACGGCGACTATAAGGAAGTATAATTCCACTGTCATTTCGAGCGCGCAAGGTAGAAGCGAGTCGAGAAATCCCATGAGGAGGTGTCCTGTTGATGGGATCCCTCGATTCGCTTCGCGCACTCGGGATGGCACAGGGTGAGTAATACAAGATGTGTCATGTCGAGCAGAGGCCGAAGGCCGAAGCCGAGACATCCCATCACGATCAGATCATAACATAAAGGAGAGGTATGGCAGAAAAAAGAGATTATTACGAGGTACTTGGCGTCAGCAAGACTGCCAATGATGCCGAAATCAAGAAGGCCTACCGGACTCTCGCGAAAAAGTATCATCCGGACGCAAATCCGGGTGATAAGGATGCAGAAGCCAAGTTCAAGGAGGCTTCCGAAGCATATGCGGTTTTAAGTGACGCGGACAAGCGCCGGCAGTATGATCAGTTCGGCCACGCGGCATTCGAAGGCGGCGCGGGCGGCGATCCGTTCAGCGGATTTGACTTCTCCGGCTCCGGCATGGGCGATATCTTCGGCGATATTTTCGGCGATATTTTCGGCGGCGGCTTCGGCGGCTTCTCGAGAGCCTCCCAGTCCGGCGGCGCCCAGCGCGGCGGAAATATCCGGACCGGCGTCCGCATTACATTTGACGAAATGGTGCAGGGCTGCAGCAAGACCATTTCCCTGAACCTCAAGGAAGAATGTCCGACCTGCAAGGGCTCCGGCGCGAAACCCGGCACCGCTAAGGAGATGTGCGCGAAATGTAAGGGCTCCGGCCAGGTTGCCTACACGCAGCAGTCGATTTTCGGAACCGTGCGTTCCGTCCGGGCATGTCCCGACTGCGGCGGCTCCGGCCAGATCATCAAGGAAAAATGTCCGGACTGCCGCGGCACAGGCTACAAGACCGTCCGGAAGAATCTGGACATTTCGATTCCTGCGGGCATCGAGACCGGACAGAGCATCCGGATTGCCGGAAAGGGTGAGCCGGGAACGAACGGCGGCGAACGCGGCGATCTTCTTGTGGAGGTTGTCGTCAGCGACAGCAGCCGTTTCACGAGAGACGGCATGGACGTTTACACGGAAGAGAAGATCAGCTTCGCGACCGCAGCACTCGGCGGCACGATCCGTGTGCAGACCGTCGACGGTCAGATCGAATACGACGTCAAGGCCGGTACACAGCCCGGCACGCGCGTCCGTCTCAGAGGCAAGGGCATTCCGAGCGTCCACAACAAAAATAACCGCGGCGATCACTACATGATTCTGAACATCGCGGTTCCGACCTCGATGAACAGCAAACAGAAGGAAGCGCTTCAGGCCTATGCTGCGTCCATGGGTGAGACGCCGACCCCGAATAAGAAGAAGGGATTCTTCAAATAATGGGCAGGCTCGTATGCATCGGCGGCGGCGCCTACGAAGAGATCGATCCGATTGCCGCTGAAATCGTCCGTCTGAGCGCGAAAAACGTGCCGAATGTCCTTTTTATCGGCACGGCCCTGCAGGATTCCACCAATCCGCTGACAAGCTGTAAAAAGACCTTTAAACGCGTTTCAAAGGGCAGTATCGTGAAGAAGCTTTCCCTGGTCCGGAGCAGCTACACCGAAGAAGAGATCGACGGCCTCCTGTCGTGGGCGGACATCATCTTTGTCGGCGGCGGGAATACCGTCTATATGCTCGATATCTGGAAGAAATTCGGTCTGCAGGAGAAGCTCAGAAAAATCTACGAGGAAGACCGTGCAGTGCTTTCGGGCATTTCCGCAGGTGCGGTCTGCTGGTTCAGCACGGCCTATACCGACAGCGATTCCTTCCTCGGACAGGAAAGCTGGGAATACCGGATGATGGAACCCGGCATCAATCTTCTGGATGCTGTCATCTGTCCGCACTATAATGTTCCCGGAAGAGAAGCATTTGATCAGGCGCTCCAAAAGACCGGAAAAACCGGTATCGCACTCGAGGATTGCACGGCGCTTATTGACAACGGGGGAGAAATCGGTTACATTAGCTGCAGGGAGAATGCGCACGCATGGAAATTTTCCCCCACTGACAACGGTTATGAAAAAGTTCTCATGGCTTAATGCATTCATATCTGTTCATAAAAAACTATAAGGAGCACATGAAATGGCTGAAATCACAATCACAACTGCAAACTTCGAAGAAGAAGTTCTGAAATCCGAGCTTCCCGTTCTTGTAGACTTCTGGGCAACCTGGTGCGGCCCCTGCCGCATGGTCGGTCCGATCGTTTCCGAGATTGCGGAAGAATATGACGGAAAGATCAAGGTCGGTAAGGTAAATGTTGACGAAGAGATGGCGCTTGCCACAAAGTTCGGCATCACCGGCATTCCGACGCTTCTGGTCTTCAAAAACGGCGAAGTTGTCAATCAACAGATCGGCTTCGCGCCCAAGGAAGACCTTGTGAAACTTTTTGCGTAATTCAAAGGAGGAAGAAGACATGGCAAAGTATGTATGTGACGTCTGCGGCTGGGAATATGACGAAGAGCTCGGCGCTCCGGATCTTGGCATCGAGCCGGGAACCAAGTGGGAAGACATCCCCGAGGATTTCGCCTGCCCCTTATGCGGTGTGGACAAAGAAAGCTTTTCTGAAGAATAAGGCTTTTTTGAAAGCGCTCCCGTTGAGGGGGCGCTTTTTTTGCAGTGCTGATCCGGGTTAAA
>CAMOZF010000284.1 GCA_946630765.1 uncultured Lachnospiraceae bacterium
GCGGCGATTTTTTGGCCTCTTGTCCGAGCACGACCGCAAGCTCCGCCTCGTAGTCGACAGCGTCTGTCAGCTCCGCGTGCCGGGGAATCAACGCTTCCGGATCCGTGGTTTCGTGGATGCGTTTTGAGAAATACACCGCCTGTTCGCGCTTTCCGTCCCAGTCCTCTTTGTGGAAGCGCGCGGATTCTTCGGCGTGCTCCATATAGTTGATGCCGAGGCAGATCATATCCTGCGGAAGCTTCCGAAGGGGCGCGAGAAAGCGGACGCCGGTGAGCGGCGTGCCGGGCGTTTTGGCAGCCTCCCGAAGCTTTTTTATGTCTTCTTCCGGGTGCTTCATCACGAGCGCCATCAGATTTTCCTGGGAAAGTCCGAGGGATTCGAAGCTGTGAAAGGCCTGGCCGTCTTCCGTGAGGACTGCCGGGAAGCTTCTGTTTTCAAGTTCCAGTTGTGCGAGTTTCATGAGGTCTCCTTTTTAAGTTGCTTAATATTTTAGTTGTGACATGTCAGAGCTCTTCAAATACCGTACTGCGCTTTTTCTGCTGCAGTCTCAGCCAGTAGCCGGCGATCATCGAGGAAAGCATGGTCGTCAGGATCAGCACGGTGAAAAATTCCAGACTGATGATATTGTAGGAATAGGCGACGGTTGCGAGTACGATGCCCGGGCCGCCGCGCGCATTCATCGTGATCGCGAAGTTCAGCTTCATGCCGGTGTTCAGCTTCGACAGCAGGAGCGCAAGGAAGGTTCCGATGAATTCCAGGCCGAAGGCGATGAGGAAGAAAAGGAAAAATCTTCCCCAGGAAAAACCGTGGATGACATTGAGCTGGATGCCGACCAGCGCAAAGTAAACCGGTACGAAGAAGGAGAAGGAAATATGCTCGAGGTACTTCATGCGGGTTTTGGCAGAGGTGCTGTCCTCCTTCCCTTCTTCCCTGCCAAAGAGGGCTTTAATGAGAAAGCCGACGATAAAAGCCGAATACATGATATTGATGCCCGCGAGGTACAGAAGTCCGGTCGCTGCCAGAAGTACCACAATGCTCAGCGTATAGAATAGATTCGCGGAAAGCGTCTTCCGGATCTTTTTCACCTTCCGTGAAATCAGAAGAATCACGGCAAAAATACCGATCGTAATGCCGACCGTGAGAAGCATGTCCGACAGCAGGATCTCGCCCGACTGCGCGATGCGGGTCGCGGCATTCAGAAGGATCCACAGCACGAGGTCCTGAAAGGTCGAAACGGTCAGAACGGTGCCGGCGAATTTCGTGTTCATGATCCCCATGTCGAAGAAAATCTTGGAAATCACGGGAATGGAGGTGATTGCGACGCCGATCGCGAAGACGATCCGGTAGGCGGTGACATTTCCAAGGCTGCCGATATAGCTTTTCTCGAACATTGCGAAAAACGGAATGCTTCCGAGCATCGGAAGGATTGTCGCCCCGGCAAATACGAGGCCGATCGTTTTCATATTCTTCCGGTCGAGCCTGAGGTCGGTGTTGTAGCCGGACAGAAACATCAGAAAAATCAGTCCCAGCTGATAGAAAATATTGAGGACCTTTCCTTCCTCCGCGTATCCGGTGAAGATGCGGCCGATAAAATCCGGGAAGAGAAGATACAGCCCGGAGCCGCCGAGGATCATTCCGCCGAGGATCTCGCCGACCACACGGGGTCCCTTGATTTTCTCAAGAAGCGTACCGAAAAGAAAGGCGAAAAGCAGAAGAAGAGAAAGAGCGATTAAGGTGACGATTATTTCATTTTGGGTCAGGGCAGCCAGTTTCATTTTTGAAACCTCCGTATTTATTTATGCTCCGGTAAGTTCAGCAAATGAAGTGCCTTCAGTATAATTCCGCAGAATTCATCTGTCAAGAACAGGTCACGGAAGCCCGGATGGGATCCCTCCCAAGTTTTTTGCATTTCCTGAGAAGAACGGATTGACACCGGCAAATCGATATGATACAAAGATTATTATATTGATAATCCCTCTGTTCGGGGGATTCAAAGGATCGGAAAAAATGAGAGGAGGAACAAAATGTCAACGGTAAAAGATCTGGATCTGCTGCTTCAGGATTATGCGGAGCATCATGTGCCGGGCGCCGGCTGTATTGTGATGCAGAATGGAAAGGTGCTTTATGAGGGCTATCAGGGCTTCGCGGATCTCGCGGCAGGACGAAAAGTCGACGAGAACACGATCTTCCGCCTTTACAGCATGACCAAGGTCATCGTCTGTACCGGCGCGCTGATCCTTTTTGAACGCGGGAAATTCGCGCTGAACGATCCGTTTTCGGACTATTTCCCGGAGTGGAAGTCGCCGAAGGTCGCGGAGCTTACAGGCAGCGGTTACTGGAAAATCCGCCCGGCGGAAAAGGTGCTTCGCGTCAAGCACGTCTTCAATATGGCCTGCGGACTTCCCTACCCGGACCGTGAGGGTACGCATCCGACGGACCGCGCGATGAACGAGGTGCGGGCGGCGCTTTCGGAAAAGTACGACGGCAAATACAATGTTTCCCAGGAAGTCGAGGCGATGGCTTCGGTTCCGCTGAAATTCGAGCCGGGCGAGCACTGGCTCTACGGCTTCGGCCATGAAATGGTTGCCGCGCTGATCGAGCGCTGCAGCGGCATGACCGTCGGCGAATTTCTGAAGAAGGAGATTTTCGATCCGCTCGAGATGCATTCGACCGGCTACCGCTTCAGCGGCGATCAGAAGGATCAGATGACGGTCCTCTACCACATCAACGAGGACGGCTCCTATGAACCGATGGACGGAATGTTCGACGAGAATTTCCAGCCGGATGCCGTCTACGAGGGCGGCGGGGCAGGCCTTTTCTCCAATCTCCGGGACTATGCGGTATTTACCCAGATGCTGGCAAACGGCGGCGTATATAACGGAAAGCGGATCATCGGAAGGAACACCATTGACCTTCTGCGCACCAATATGCTGAATGAAACCCAGCTCTCCGAATTCACCAACACCTATCTCGAGGGCTACGGCTACGGCCTCGGCGTCCGCACGATGATGAACATCGCCGGTGTTTCGAACTCGACGCCCGGCGAATTCGGCTGGACCGGCGCGGCAGGTACCTGGACTTCGATCGACCCCAAGAACCACTTCTCGGCGGTCTACATGCACAACACCTTCCCCAACAACGAAGAATACCACCACATGCGTGTACGCGCCGCTGCCTACGGGCTGATTGAGTAACTCGCCGAGGGATGTGGTGTCCGCTTCAGTAACGCTTCGAAGTTACTTCAGCGGACACCCCATAACCCTCG
>CAMOZF010000285.1 GCA_946630765.1 uncultured Lachnospiraceae bacterium
ACAGACGGGAGAGAACTTCCGTTATACTATGGCGGGCATTCCTCTGGCCTGCGATGCGAAGCTCATGGATTTCCGCGAATTTCCACGTAAATTCCTGGACAAGGTCTCGGTGGTGCCGTGGAATGCATTGTATAAGCGCAGCTTTCTGATGGAAAAGGGCATCCGCTTTAACGACAACGAAAACTGCAACGACCGGACCTTCTTCACCTGGACCTGTCTGGAGGGTGAGCGGATCGCGCTGACCCACAAGGTAATGGTGATCCACACGACGGGCGTGAAGGATTCCCTTTCAAAGGGCATCGGGCACCGGTTCGACAATATGATCCGTTCTTATCACATTACGGAAAATCTGCTGCAGGGCTGCGGGGCATCGGAGAAGCTCTCGCGGGAAGTGCTCGCCGCAGAACTGCGGGACATCGGAGTCTGGGAGACACGCGCGGCCGAGGACGGGGTGCTGGATCCGTCCATCCGGGAAAAGCTGCAGAGCTTCCGTGAGGAGATCCTGCAGGAATCACGCCAGGATAAACACAGCGGGAACTGAAGCAGGACAGCGCACGTGAAACAGACCATAAAAAGGAGATATTATGCCAAAGGTTTCGATCATAATTCCCACATATAATGTGGAACAGTATCTGCGGGAATGCCTGGACAGCGTGACAGGCCAGACGCTCCGGGATATCGAGATCATCTGCGTCAACGACGGATCCACGGATCACTCGCTGGACATTATTCGTGAATACGCGGCAGCTGATCCGCGCATCGTGGTGATCACCGGGCCAAACGGCGGTTACGGAAAGGCCATGAACAAGGGCTTTGACGCGTCCACCGGAGAATATATCGGTATCGTGGAGCCGGACGACTACGTGGCAGAGACCATGTACGAGGACTTGTACGAGATCGCTTCCGAAAACCGGCTGGATCTGGTCAAGGCGGACTTTTACCGGTTCCGCAGAGACAATGAAAGCGGTGACATGGAGCTGACCCTGAACAGGCTCTCCCTTCACAAAGAAGATTACAACAAGGTATTCTATCCGTGCCGTCAGCCGGGAGCGCTGATCTACAAGATGAATACCTGGAGCGGTATTTACCGGCGGGAATTTCTTCTGAAGGCCGGCATCCGGCATCACGAAACGCCGGGAGCGTCCTTCCAGGACAATGGTTTTCAGATTCAGACCTTTGCTTTTGCCGAGCGGGGAATGATCGTGGACACGCCTTACTACCGGAACCGCCGCGACAATCCCAATTCTTCCGTGCGCAACACTGGCAAGGCCTATGCCATCAATGCGGAATACGACTGGATCCGGGATGTCCTGATGGAACATCCGGCAACCTGGGAACGGTTTAAATATGATTACTGGCGCCAGAGATTTTTCAACTATACGCCGACGATGAAACGGATCGCGCCGGAGCTGCGCCGGGAGTATCTGGATAAGATCCGCAGCGAGCTCCTTGGGGCAAAGGCGGACGGCCTTTTGAAAAAGGATGTGTTTCCGGGGCCGGCCTGGAACGAGCTGAACATGATTTTGAACAATCCCGATGAATATCTGCGGCTCATGCTGCTTTCGGATCCGGAAATCGATGAGATTCGTATTTCTCCGGAATATCGTGCAGGCTTTGTTTTAACCGAACCCTATCACGCTTTGGTCCGGAATATCCGAAATACAAAACAGGTGGTAAAAAAAGCCGGTCCCGCTGCCGTGCATCGGGTACAGGACGGTGCCCGCCGCGCAAAGGAAAAGGTACAGAACAGGACCGAAGCGCCTGTCCGTAAGGCAAAAGAATACGCGGCCAGATTTCACGACAGATCGGATCCGGCGGCGGAATGCAGACAGGCTGGACAGGAGATAGGCGAACAGTGCCGCCGGCGCGAGGAAGACATGACCGAACGCATCCGGACGGCCATGAGATAAGAAAGAAAAACTTAACGAAAACTTACTTGAATCAGTAATACTTGCAGCGTAAGATTTAATATGGGAAAGGATTTTGGAATGGCTAAGATTTCGGTGATCATACCGATATTCAACAACGGAGCATATCTGCGGGAGTGTCTGAGAAGCTTCTGCAATCAGACTTTTCGGGATTTGGAGATCCTGTGTGTGGACGACGGCTCGCGGGACGATTCTTTCGAAACGGCACAGAGCCTGGCGGAAAAGGACAGCAGGATCCGTGTGATCCGGCATCGTGAACCGGTGGATCCGCAAACGCTTGACGAGCCTTCCGAAGCCTGGAAGCTGGTAAATCTCGGCCGCTGCGCCAACCTGGGGCTGGAACAGGCGTCCGGCGAATATGTCATGTTTGCCGAGGGCGACTCCGTGCTTCGCCGGAAGGGTCTCGAAGCCATGTACCGCGCTGCATCCGGTGAACGGGTGGATATCCTGCTCTCGGACTGCTTTTGCTTCTGGGATGATCTGGATCTGAAAAAGCGCGGGACCGGCGACAGAACTGTCAGACGTATCCGGCTGTCCGAAAAAGCGGAGGATTACGGAACGGTTTTCAATATGAATGACTGCCCGGAACTGCTTGCGATGGGAAGATTCCCCCAGGCGGGGCTTTTCGGGCGTGAATTCTTAAATGAAAACGGTCTGAAGTTTTCGTGCATCGCACCGGGTACCTTCCGGTACAATGGCTTTTTTATCCGGACACAGGCGGCTGCAGAGCGGATCCTTGCTGTGGATACGCCGTTTTATCTGCACCGTGAGATCCCGGCGGCACACATTCAGTCCATGGACGAACTGTGCACGCTCAACCGGGAGTATGACGCAGCCTGTACTGCGGCGCTTTCAGACCGGGAAATCCGGGAGAAACTGCGTCCTTATTATTGGACTTTAAAGGCAGAGGACTGTACAGCCGCGCTTATGAAGGCACGTCCGGGAATCCGTCCCCGCTATGCGGCTCAAATTTCGTCGGAGCTGGGCCGCGCCCGCGAAAGAGGATATCTGAAGCCTGAGATCTGCGGCGAGAGGCTGTACAACGATCTTCAGCTTCTTATAAAGTCACCGGAGGACTATCTGACCGTCCGGAACATCGATCCAAAAGCATATGCGCAGCATATGCGCCGCGCCGAGAGCTACCGGGTCGGTGTTGTGGCAGTAAGGGCTAAAAATGCCTCCGCAAAGGCAATGCAGAAGGGAAAATCATTTTTACGGAAAGTCAGAAGCAGACTGGGGAGTTCTGCGGAAGGAGATCATTGATGCAGGAGAGCATATGGGAGAATACTGCCGGCGGATCATGGAGGGGAGATCCGCCCGGCAGAGTACGTAAGGG
>CAMOZF010000286.1 GCA_946630765.1 uncultured Lachnospiraceae bacterium
TAGGGCTTTTCGTCCTGACGGCAGAGAGAAACCGCGTGGTTCTGGGCGCCCTCGATAATCAGCGCGTCATGATCGAAGCAGTCCTCCGGAATCCGGTACAGGCCGTTTTCCGGCTGAAGTTCATATTCTTTCTCAAGAAGCAGGCCGTTTTCATTCAGCAGACGGTAACGAACCGGCCCCTCCGAATCGAATTTCAGGAAATAGTCCGACTGGCTCTCGAGGAAGGAATCCACCGGGCAGTAAAAGGCCGGATGGCCGCCGATCTGATAGTGCATCGGCTGGCTGCCGGTATTCGTCACCCGCCAGGTGATGTGGATTTCCGCGCCCGAAAGCTCGTATTGAATCTGGAGCGTGAAATCATAGGGGTAACGCTTCTTCGTCTCCTCATCAGAGGACATAGAGAATATAAGCGTGCTTTCCGTCTGTTCGACGAGTTCAAACTCTGTGTCTCTTGCAAAGCCGTGCTGTCCCATCGGATAGTCGGTGCCGTCGATCACAAGCTTCTTGTCCTTCAGGCTTCCGACGATCGGGAACAGAACCGGCGCGTGCCGCTTCCAGTACTGCGGATCCGCGTCGAAAAGATACTCCTTCCCGTCCGGCAGGGACTGGATTTCCAGGAGTTCCGCACCGGCGCTGTCTGCCGTAATTCTGAGCTTCTCATTTTTCAGTTCAACTTTCATCTTGAATTCCTCTCCCTTCGCGATTCTTGCGAAGAAATGCTTCCGCCTCCTGAAGGATCCTTCTTGAGGCCTCAAAGGGCAGCACCGAAAGCGCCTCGGAAAAGTCCATCAGCGCGATTTCCGTGATTTCTTCCTCCTGCGGCCGGTAGGTCTGGTCCTCATACTCCGCAAGGAAATAGATCACATTTTTACGGACGGCAGGCACTCTTCCGGGTAAATAGTACTCGCTTTTACACTGAAAGCCCTCGATAAAGCGCGGCACAAGTCCGGTCTCCTCGCGGATTTCCCGCGCGGCCGTTTCGATCTCGTTTTCGTCCTTTTCCATGTGGCCCTTCGGAAAGCCCCAGGCGCCGCTGATCTCGCGGATCAGAAGGTACTTCCTTTGTCCTTCGCACTCGGTAAATACCACCGCCCCGCAGGACATTTCAAAGCGTTCCAGCACGGCCCCATGGCTTTCCAGATAGCGCACGAGCACATTCAGGCCCTCGGTCGGCACACAGAAGCGGGTACGTCTCAGGCGGATCTCGGACTGCACCTCGGACAGCGGAAACCACCGGACCTCCGAGACCTCACTTTCCTGAAGCCGGAGCCTGTCGATGTCCACGTCCTTCGTGTAAACGTAAACGCTGGAAAACTCATTGTCCCGGAAGATTTTTCCGTGAAATTCCCGCTCATAGCGGATCCGGAATGTGCCTGCAAATTTCAGATCCGAAGGCGCCGCGTCGATTCCCAGCTCCTCATAAAGCTCCCTGATCGCGGATTCCAGCGGCTCCGAGCCTGCCGGAATATGACCCGCAGACGAGGTGTCATACATGCCGGGAAAAGAATCCTTCTCCGGGCTTCTTTTCTGCAGCAGCACCTCGTAGCGGCCCTGCTTTTTCTGCAGCACCCAGACATGCGCCGTCCGGTGCAGGATGCCTTCACGGTGGGCCTGTTCCCGGCTCACCGTCTGTCCCGTCGGTCTTCCCTTTTCATCGCATACATCAAATATTTCCATGGCCTTTTCCTTACAGCGATTTGTCTGTAAATGCCTTACCGTTTCAGATAAGCTGTTGAAACCGGAAACTCGAAATAGGTGTCCGGATAGGGTTCGTCCTCCAGTGTGAAATGCCACCACTCGCAGTCAATCGGGAGGAAGCCGTTCCGCTTCATCACGCCCTGAAGAAGCATCCGGTTTTCGTACTGCTCATCCGTGATGCCTCTGTAGTCCGGATGGGAAAGCTCTGAGAAGAAATCAAAGGGGCCGCCCATGTCCACTTCTTTTCCGGTCGCCATGTCAAGAAGCGTCAGATCCACGGCGCTTCCGCGGCTGTGGCTCGATCTCTTGGCGATATAGCCGCCGGCAAAGACTTCTGTCTTCTGAAGGTCCGGATAGAAATAGGGCTTCATGCGGATGTCGGTATCCTCGATCCCCCACAGAACAAACTGCCGCACCGCGTTGGCCGGGCGGTAAGCGTCAAAGACCTTCAGCCGGTAGCCGAAGACATTCATCTCGTTGCTGACGGACTTCAGGGCACGCGCGGCTTCCTTCGTGAGAAGGGCGACCGGCTCCTCGTAGCCGTCGATCCGCTCTCCGATAAAATTATACGTTGAATAATAGCGGATTTCCTGGATGATGCCCGGAACGTAATCCGAAAGGAGCACGAAGCCCGAGCTGTCCATCGTCACGCGTTTTTCAAAGGATGTTGCAGATTGCATAAGATTCTCCGTTTTTTACAGTTATGAAACCGGAACACCGTTGACGCGAAGATCATCCGTGAGCTCAATGACAAGGCATTTTCTGCCGTCAATGATTCTGGTCTCCAGAAGGTCCAGATGTTTGGAGCTGATTCGAAGCGTCATCTCCGGTGACTTCACCTCAAAGCTTTTCACCGGCGCGATATTTTCCGCAAGGAGCTTGTCATCGATCTGAATGGATGATTCCGTCTCCTCCGGATCCTTGTACACGATAAGGTCTTCATCTTCCTCCGGCGGCTCTTCCGTGTTTTTGTGAAGCTTCTTCAGGACATTCGCACGTTCAAACTGCTCGTCATAACAGCTGTCGAAGCTCTTCATCTTTTCTTCGGAAAGCCCCGAACGTTCGAAAAGCGCCCGAAGCTCGGCCTTTTCCAGAAAAACCGGCTCGCCCTCCGCCTCTGCCTTCTTTTCCTGAAAGCGCTCATTCAGGTTTTCATGAAAGGTGATGACCGTATCGATATCGGAATCCTCGCCGAGCATATCGGATACGAATTCCGTAAAGCCCTCCTTCTGCTGCTTTGCGGGAATCTGTGACGTGACGCCTAAGAAATCCCCGAGAAGCTTTTCCTGCAAAACGTCGGTCTTTTTCGTATAGTAAAGAAGCGCGTTCACATCCGCCGAGCGGTTATTGAAGGCCGGGAACAGAAAGCCGGTGTCCGGAAGGTCCGCGGCAAAGCTCTGCTTCAGCGTGTGAATCAATATTGTACCGAATGTCTGTATGCTTCCATTTGCCGCCCTTTTCTCAGATTGCCAGAAGATTTTCAATTGCCTTCATGTAGATTTCGATCGACTGAAGGTATTCGGGAATGATCAGGAATTCAT
>CAMOZF010000287.1 GCA_946630765.1 uncultured Lachnospiraceae bacterium
TCCGGCATGGACAAGAACGCTGCTGTCAAGATCACAAAGGCTGATTTCCCGACAGACACAAAGTTCGTTCTGGAATTCACAACAGAAGGCGGATACACAGGAAGCTTCACAACTCTGAGTGTTGAAGAAGCTCCGATCTACCTGCTGAGCAAGGACCTGATGACAGGCGCTACAATGATCTCCTTCAAGGAGCCGGAAGCTAACGCTGCTTACACAGTCACAAACGTTACAGGCGAAACAGTCAAGGAACTCTACCTGTATGACACAGGTTCCTCTGACAAGGGTGAGAACTATGCCGGTGAAGGCATGGCCAACGACGCTGTTGTTGAACTGACAAGAACACTTCCTGCAACAAAGACAGGCGATGCAGTCTACACACTGGAATTCGTTACAGAGAGCGGTTATGTCGGAACATTCGACACACTGCACTTCGAAGTAGCTCCGATCTACCTCCTGAGCAAGGACATGATGACAGGCGCTACAATGATTTCCTTCAAGAAGCCTGAATAATCCATCTTCACAGAGCCGCAGTCATGCGGCTTTTTCTTTTCCCTCTGCTGTGACATACTGAAGGCAGTACCGGAGGTATATGATGAACGCGGAAAAAGCAATTCTCACAAGAAGAAGCACCAGGGAGTTCAAAGATCTTCCTCTTACCAGGGAAGCACTGGAAAGAATCGTTGAAGCAGGCCGTCACGCTCCGAGCGGCGGCAACAGCCAGTGCACACATTTCTTTGTCATCAGCGATCAGAAGCTGCTGAAAGAACTCGCAGTAAAAGTGCAGGACGCCTTTGCGCAGATGGAACTGAAAGAAGGCATGTACAAAAGCCTTGCCTCTTCCATCCGTCAGTCCAAAACGGGTAAGTATGTATTCCACTACTCCCCTGCCGCTCTGATCGTCACCGCTTCAAAGAAAGACTACGGCAATAACATCGCGGACTGCGCCTGCGTGCTCGAGAACATGATGCTGATGGCAAATGCGTTGGATCTCGGGTCGGTGTGGATCAACCAGATGAAATGGCTGAATGATTCCGATCTGATCAACGAGGTGCTTTTCCGGATCGGTATGAAGGATTCGGAGCGTGTGTACGGCGGCCTTGCGGTCGGCATTCCGGATACGGAAGACGGACTGCCAGTTCGGACGGCGCTCGAACGGACGGGAAATCCGGTAACATGGATTGATTGAGAAAAAGGGGAATGAAAATGCTTGAAAAAGAGTTTAAGATTTATCAGGAGGGAGAGTACAGTTACCCTGCAGCCTATGGCTTTGAACCGTTTCTTCATGCCTATCTCCATGAAGACAGTGAGATCCGGCCGGTCATGCTGATTGCGCCGGGCGGCGGCTATCGTTTCGTTTCTCCGTCGGAAGGCGAGATTGTCGCAAGAGCCTTTTACGAGAAGGGCTATCAGTGCTTTGTCCTGACCTATACGGTCAATATGCTGGACCTCGCGCCGCTTAACATGCAGCCGCTTCACGATATTTCAAGAGCGGTGCGCTTTGTCAGGAAAAATGCGGCGGAGCTTGGCACAGACGGCGAAAAGCTCTCTGTCTGCGGTTTTTCCGCGGCCGGTCATCTCTGCGCGAGTCTTGCCGTGCACTGGATGGACGATCGCGAGGAGAATCCGGAATATCAGACAATCAGCAACCGTCCGCAGGCAGCGATCCTTTCCTACCCGGTGATCACTTCGGGAGAATTTGCGCACAGAGATTCCTTTACGGCGCTTCTTTCGGCGGAGGCCTCCGATGAAATGCTGCACTACATGTCTCTGGAGACGCAGGTGACCAAAGACACGGTTCCCTGCTTTATCTGGGCGACGGCGACCGACGAGCTCGTGCCGGTGGAGAACAGCTATCTTTTCTCGGAAGCCCTGAAACAGAATGGTATCTTATATGCACTGCATGTGTTCTCCGAGGGAAAGCACGGCCTTTCTGTCGGCACCCAGGACTGGGCGGACAATAAATACGCGGCGAATTATCCGGCAGCGCAGTTGAATGCCCTGGCCGATGCCTGCAAAAACGGCGAGTTCGAGCTTCACGATGAGCGCGCGATTCAGATGCTGCAGTTCTTTACGATGGAGGAGCGGCCGGAGCTTCCGGAAGAATACCGCTCCTATCCGGTTCCCGAGGTGCAGATCTGGCCGCTTCTTGCCGATCAGTGGCTCAAAAAGGTTTACGGGGACTGAGGATGATCATGGAGCATTATTTCTACGGCAGGAAGGATTCCCGGAATATTCTTCTGCAGCCGGAGGGCGGCCATGATGCGGAAAGGGAAAAGACGACCGGGGATCTTGTCCGGGAGCTTTCCGGGACCGACGACTTTCTTCTCGTTACAGTTCCTGTGAATTCCTGGAATCACGACCTGTCCCCCTGGAATGCACCGCCGGTTTTCGGAAAGGAAGCCTTCGGCAACGGCGCAAAGGAAACGCTTCAACGGATCACTTCGGAACTTCTGCCGGAGCTTGAGTCGGAACTTCCTGATCCCGGAGCGCGCCGCTTTATCATCGGCGGGTATTCTCTTGCGGGCCTTTTCGCGCTGTGGGCGGTATTTGAGACGGACTGTTTCTGCGCGTCTGCCGCGGCTTCTCCGTCTGTATGGTTCCCCGGCTTCATGGATTACCTGAAAAACCGGCCGATACTTACACAAAATGTGTACCTCAGTCTCGGAGACCGCGAGGAAAAGGCGAAAAACAGGGTTTTTGCGGCTGTCGGAGACTGTATTCGGGAATGTGACCGTATTCTTCACGAAAGGGGCGTAAACAGCATTTTAGCGTGGAATAGCGGCAACCATTTTGTGGACGGGGAGCTTCGGATGGCGAAAGGCTTCGCCTGGACACTTCAGGAGGTCCTTAAAACAGACAATTAACAGATTTACATCCGGGGGAGGCAAACGATCAATGCTTCCCCTGTGTGATTTTCGGAAGGGAGATCCAAATGAACCAGATCGAACGTATTACGGAGATGGAAGAGAAGCTGAACCGTGCCAGAAAGGCGCTGGATGTTTTTTCAGAGGCCCTTGCGGCCTACAGAGACGTGCAGGATGATCTTCGCGCACTCTCAGACTATTATGGCAGTGAGGAGTGGAGAAAGGACTTTGAGGATGATGAGCATGGCGCGCTTCCGAAGGATCTGCCGCGCGGCGTGCTTTCCGAGGACGCGGTTTATGATCTTCTGACCGATAATCGAGCGCTTCTGACGGAAACGCTGGAAACCGCAGCCGACATCACAAA
>CAMOZF010000288.1 GCA_946630765.1 uncultured Lachnospiraceae bacterium
CTTCCCAGCCGACAAGGGGAAACGGCGGCGGAAATCCCGGGCCGAAGCGGCAGGCACCTCCGGATCCGCAGCAGGAAAAGGCGAAGGCGGAGAAGAAGCGGATCCGGGCCGAAGAGGCTGCGGCATATGCGAAAAAAGTAGCGGAGAGAAAAAAGGCAAAAAGAAGGATTGTCCTCTGGCGTCGCATTATTATTTTCTCAATCCTCGGTGTGCTTCTTCTGGGGATGGGCACCTGCACCGCGAGCTGGTATGTAAACAGTGTCCGCGGAAGCTATTACGCGTCCTCGTCGGATCCGATATATTACCGCTACCGTCTCGAAAAGAATGACCAGAAGACCTGGGAGTGGTGGCGCTATTCGGAAGGCGAATGGAGCTATTTTGCGGATTATACAGGGGAGAGCATCTATCCGCCCGGAATCGGCGAAAAAGACCGCTACAAAACAATTGACAGGCTGGAAAAGGCGCTCGGGACCGAGATCCCGGAAGCCAAAAAGTCCCACGCCTTTCTGGACATGTATCCGGAAAAGCCGTCGAATTCGTATTATTACGCAAACGACCGGCTGTGGTATTACGCGTATGATCAGTACGGCGCTTCCTACGGACTGGACCGGAACGGCTGGTATTACTACGATGAAGAGGACACAGACTGGCACTATTTCGCGCGCTACGACGAGCGGGAGCAGCTGCCGGAGGAGCTGTATTACGACAACGAAGAGTACGAGCTCACCGACAACTACAAGAAGCTGAAAACCGACTATGAATACGTTTTCCCGGCAGGCTTTGTGTGGACGGAATCAACGGATTTCAAAACGACGGATTACTACGAGGATATCCAATGGTCGGAGCAAAAACATAATGAACAGGAGCGTGAACAGAAGCGCGACGATGACTATAATGACTATGATGACGACGACTATGACTGGGATGATGACTACGACTGGGATTCCAATGACTATGACTGGGATTCGGACTGGTAAGCGCTGTCGGATCCGGGGATAGAAACGTCCGGCATCCGAAGTCAAAAGAAGCCGGCCTCAAGTGCCGGCTCCTTTGTATAAAGGGCAATTCTGCTGCTTCAGTAGAGAGCAGTGATTAAAACAGATACGGAATGATATTGTAAAGATATTCCGCAACCCTCGGATAGGAATGCTCATAGCCTTCCTCTGTCAGATAGTGGAAGTTGCCTTTATTGTAGTCTTCACTGAAGTCGAAATATTCCGGATACTTTTTCATCTCTTCCAGCTGAGGCGTCAGATTGGGATAGGCAATATCCTCGGTGCCGGTTGCGGCAAAGATCCGGTAGTCGTCCTTTTTCAGGCCGAAACCGTTGATCGCCTGGATCAGCGCCTCGACGGTCTCTGCAGGCTTCGTCTGGCCGCCCCGGATCTCAACTGCCCAGCAGTCGCCGGAAAGCGGAACAAAGTCCGCAATGATATCGAGATTGTCCATAAAGGCAAACCAGGTCGTCCCGCCGCCCATGGAAAAACCGGTAAATGCGCGGTGTTTTCTGGAGGCTTTCAGACCCTCCGGCGTCACATCGTCGGCGAAGGTGTTGAACCTGCTCTCTACAGCAGGGATCAGGCTTGCGCGAAGCTCTTTCTGGAAGACGCGGATCTGCCGGGCGTCATAGCCAAGATCCATCGCCTCGCGGTTGTCCTTTTTCGCACCATATTTATAATAGGTCGGGAAGACGACAATGAACCCGGGGACCCCGTCTTCATAGAAGGAATAATCCAGGATATTCTTGATCATACAGGAATCGAGCCAGGCGTCGGGACTTCCGCCGCCGCCGTGCATGACATAGAGAACATTGTACCGGCGGGACGGATCTTCGCCGTAATGGGCGGGAAGGTAAACATTGGCGTATTTCTGCAGCCGTGCACCCTGCTCATCCGTCGCAAGGTAATCGAGCCGCACGATTCTGCCCCGCTCTTCAACATCGTGCTGTCTGTAATACTTCATGGAACACCTCCTTATTTTTCCTTGATAAGGATATCATATCACAGAGTGCGGGAGAATGCTATCTTTTACTTGGGGCTTTCCATTTTTAAGGTTTCTGATATAATGGTAAAGAGGCGGATACGATACAGATTTTCCTGCGCAGGCAGGATGGGGGTACAGGAAAATGAAAAAAGTTTTATTGTTGTTATGTGTTTGTTTTCTGATGCTGTTTACGGCATGCAGAGGAGGACAGGTCATGGATGGAGATGGAATGATTCGAAGCGATGATGAGACTTCAGAGGAAGGAGATAAAGACATGCGCGAGAGTGATGAAAATAATACTGCAGCAGATGTGACAGAAAGCATACTTCCGGAAACACCGGAAGCGGCCCGGCCGGTTCCGACGCTTGTGATCGAAGCGAACGGAAAAATATATTATGCGGATCTCATGGATAATTCTTCGGCGGAGGCCTTTGCGGAGAAGCTCAGCGCCGAGCCGATCGAGGTGGAGATGGAGGACTATGGTAATTTCGAGAAGGTCGGACCGCTTCCCTGGAGTCTTCCGAAAAATGACGAGCAGATCACAACAAAGCCCGGCGACGTGATCCTGTATCAGGGAAATCAGATCACGATTTACTACGATCAGAACACCTGGAATTTTACGAAACTCGCCGAGATCGGCAGTGCTGGAAGAGAAGAGCTTCTGGAGACATTCGGAGACGGAGCTGTGACCGTGAAGTTCTGGGTCGAATGGAGCGAGTAAAAGCCGCGGAGGGCGCAAAGAGCGCCGGGGCGGAAACTGAGATAATTGATCTCTACAGCCTGGAAAAATTTACCGGCTGCCGTTCCTGCTTTGCCTGCAAAAGGGAGCCGAACATCGGACGCTGCATCATCCGGGACGGACTTTCAGAGGTCCTGGAGAAAATCCGAAACGCCGACGGACTGATCATTGGCTCCCCGAATTATCTCGGAGAACTGACAGCACAGTTCCGGGCCATCTATGAGCGGCTGGTTTTCCAGTCCCTGACCTATAACCTCGAAAAGCCCTGCTGCAATGAGCATCTGATCCCGATGCTTCTGATCATGACCAGTAATGCCCCGGACGGTATGTACGATGCGCTTCTTCAGCGTTATCAGAGCACGCTTTCGCGCTTTGTCGGCCCCTGCGAGGTGCTCTGCGCCGGAAACACGCTTCAGGTCAATGACTACAGCATCTACAACTGGACGATGTTTGACCCGGAAAGTAAGAAGAAGAGCCGGGCGGAGGTTTTTCCGGCGAAG
>CAMOZF010000289.1 GCA_946630765.1 uncultured Lachnospiraceae bacterium
GTAATCATGTTTCTTCTGAGGAGACTTCCCGCGTCTCCGAAGAAGAAATATGATCTCGCAGGCGAGTTATGCACCATCCCGCAGGCGAGTTCAGCATCCCCGCTGGCGAGTTACTTCATGTAGATCAGCCGCTCGCCGGGCTGGAAAATCTTGTAGGGCATGCCGGGCGCGTACTGCTTCACGGCCTCGGGAATGTAGCCCGCGGGAATCGAGTTCGAGGGGAAGAGGTCGAAGTGCATCGGAATGAAAAGCTGTGCTTCGGCGTCCCTGGCGAAGAGGACTGCCTCCTCCAGCGTCATGTTGCCGATCACATCTCCGTGCAGGCGGTAGTAGCTTCTGCCGTTCACGGGGAGCATTGCGATATCCACTGAGCCGACCGCCTCCTTCTGCCCTTCATAGACGCAGCAGTCGCCGGCGTGGTAGACGCGGATGCCGCCGAAATCGAAGACGAAGCCCTGCTCGAAATAGTCGCCGTTTTCGTCCTGATGCAGCTCTTCATGCGCCGCCGGCACGGGAAGCACCGAAAAGTCCTCAAATTCCAGCTTCTCGCCCGCGTGCGCAGGAAGAATCCGCGCCTTCGGCACGCCGTAAGATTCGACCTTGTCGGCAAAGGCCGCCGGAATGATGAACTTCGCGTGCGAATTCACGGACACGATGCCGGAAAGCGTCTTCGGATCCGCGTGATCCATATGGTCATGCGAGCAGAAAACATAGTCGATAAAGTCCAGCTCCGAAGGCTCGATCGGCGACAGATAGTTCCTGCCGAAGCCGCGCGCGGGATCATACAAAGGCCCCGTCAGGTAGCCGTCCATCAGAATGGTCGTGCCGCGGAATTTGAAGATGAAGCCCTCCTGGCCGGTATAAAACAGCGCCAGCTGCTGATCGGTCAGCGCGGTGTCGAGAATACATTTTTTCAGATTCATAAGTTTCGTCCTTTCCTGTTTTCTATACTATAACATATTCCCTTCGGCAATGCGACTGTATTTTTACAGATTGTAATTCCGCGAAACTCCATGTATAATGGAAGCCGGAATCCGATGCGGATCTACTGAAACGGAAGGAGCCTGCTATGAACATCCTGCAGGGAAAGGGCCTCTCGGGCGGGCGCGCTCTTGGCGCTTTGTACCGGCTGATGCCGCGGACAATTGAGGATTCGGCGTCCGAAATTGAAGACGCCGACGGCGAATGGGCGCGTTTTCTCGAGGCCAGAAACGCGGCCGTCTCAGACCTTCAGTCCCTCGCCGATAAAGCCCGAGAAACCGTCGGCACGTCCGCTGCGCTTCTTCTCGAGTCCCACCGGCTGATCGCCCTCGACCCGTTTTACAATGAAGCGCTTCATGAGAAGATTTTCGACAGTCGAATGCGCCCGGAAAAGGCGGTTCTGGAAGTCTCCCGGGACTTTGCCGAAAAGCTGTCCGGAAGAACCGAATCTTCACTGAAGACGCGTGCGCGGGATATCCGTGAGGTCTCCGAGCGCATCCTTTCGCATCTTCGCGGAGATCAGACGCCGGTCCCGGCGCTTTCGGAGCCGGTGATTCTCGCGGCGGAGGACCTTTCGCCGGGCCTTCTTCTGCAGCTGGAGCGTGAAAAAATCCTCGGCATTGTGACCGCGTCCACCGATCCGCTGTCTCATGCGGCGATCCTGGCCGGTATCATGAATATTCCCTTCGTCACCGGGATCCGGAACCTTGCGGAAAGCTTTTCGGATCACGAGACCGTTCTTATAAACGGTCAGAACGGGACGGTGCTCACCGGGCTCACGGCGGCGGATACCGAAGCCTTTCTCCGTGCGTCCGAAGTCAATCAGCGCACGCCTTCCGTGGGACCGGAAACGAAGCCGGAACCTGCGCCCGCGGAATTTTCCTTCGACGGAAGACCGGTCCGCGTGCTCTCAAGCATCGCGGAACTTTCGGACCTTCCGGCGGTTCTTCAGCGCGGCGCCGCCGGCATCGGGCTTTTCCGCTCCGAATTTCTATTCCTTTCCGCCCCCGCACTTCCGGACGAAGAGGCCCAGTTTCAGGTGTACCGGACGCTTCTTCAGGAAATGAACGGACGGCCCACGGTCATCCGCACCCTGGACATCGGCGGAGACAAGCTTCCGAGAAATCCCGCCCTTTCCGACACTGTACGGCAATGTTCGGACCGCGGCATCGGCTTCTGCCTCTCGCACCCGGAGATCTTCCTGCCGCAGCTTCGCGCGCTCCTGCGCGCCTCGGTCTATGGAAATCTGTCCATTCTTCTTCCGATGCTGCGTTCGGTTTCGGAGCTCAGAGATACGAGGAGGCTTCTTCAGGAGACTTCCCGGAAGCTTCGACAGTCAGGGCTTCCGGTCCCGGAAAATATCCCCCTCGGCGTCATGATCGAGACCCCGGAAGCGCTGGAAAACTGCATGCTTCTTTCCAGGGAGGCGGATTTCTTCTCTCTTGGCACGAATGACCTTTCGCGGACATTTGAAGCGCAGGATCCGGGTATCCGACGGGATCCGGATGCTCTCCGGAAAAAGCTTCTTCAGGCGCTTCGGCCGGTCGGGGAAAGCGCGAAACGCGCCGGCATTCCGCTCAGTATCTGCGGCGAGCTGGCCGCCGACACCGTCATGACGGAGGCGCTCCTTTCTGTCGGCGTCGACAGCTTCACCGTCCCGCCGCCGGCGCTGCCCGCGCTTCTTCGGAAGCTCGGAAATCTTACAGATAACTCATAACATTCACACAAAAAGGAGGAATTTATGCTCTACGATACGGCTGCATGGCTTCAGAAAATCGACGAAGTCATCGAAAAGGGCCCCTATAAGGCCAACTGGGAAAGCCTTTCGGCGCACAAAACGCCCGACTGGTTCCGCGACGCGAAGCTCGGCATCTTCATTCACTGGGGTCTCTACAGCGTTCCCGCCTACAGAAATGAATGGTACTCCCGGAACATGTATCTTCAGGGAACGCCCGAGTTCGAGCACCACGTCAAGACCTACGGCCCGCAGAAAGACTTCGGCTACAAGGACTTCATTCCGATGTTCACGGCGGAAAATTTCGACGCCGAAAAGTGGATCTCCCTTTTCAAGAAGGCCGGCGCAAAATACGTGATCCCGGTCGCGGAGCATCACGACGGCTTCCAGATGTACCGCTCGGCGCTTTCCAGATGGAACGCGGCGGAAATGGGCCCGAAGCGCGACGTCCTCGGTGAGCTGACCGAGGAGATAAAGAAGCAGGGCCTCGTAAACGGCGCCTC
>CAMOZF010000290.1 GCA_946630765.1 uncultured Lachnospiraceae bacterium
GCGCCGCTCAAGCTGCCGGTCCAGCCGGACCAGGACGTGCTTCAGCACCTGATTAACAATGAAATAGACCGCGACCGCGATGAGTACGCGCAGGCCCAGGTTCAGGAACTGGTCCCACTTCATCTCCAGCCAGCCCTGCAGGGCGCTGGTCCCTTCTTTCTCGATGATGTCGGCGACCGTGTCGCCCTCGCCGACGGTGAGCGGGACGGGGTCGCTTAATATGGTGTTCTGCATGATGCAGTAAAATAGTGTCATTTGGGGGCCTCTTTTCCGGGCGTCCCGGCGTTCAGCGGAACAGTATCTTTCAGTGCTGTTTGGTTCCTCTGTGTTCGGGCGTCCGCCTGTTTTGTACGGACTCTATTATACCGTGAGAGGCGTTTCGGGACTACTCTCGGCTTTGGCAGTTGCTTGATTGCGCATACAAAGAGCGCCCCCGCATTGATCTGCGGAGGCGCCGTGTCTTGTGGAATACTCTCTTAATTTATTATGCCTTTGCCATCTTCCCGACGGAGTCGATCGCCTTGCGGACTGCGGGAATCGCGAGCACGATCAGGGTCAGGATGCCTTCCGCCGCGATGTAGCTGCCGTTATAGAGTGCGGAATAAGTGTAAGGGTTCAGGGCGATCGTGACGCCGCCGAAGGTGAAGGAGTCCGGCGCCCACATGCCGAAGAAGATCACGCCGGAGAGGAACGAAAAGACGAAACGACCGATGATGCCGACGATATAGCCCTTTACCATGCCATTCTTCTTACCTGAGAACAGGCCGGCGAGGCCGAGCGCGCCGAACGCGAACACGTAGTCCATCAGCATCTGCGGAATGCTGATGATGTAAGGGTCGACGACCATCTGCAGAAGGCCATAGGCCATCGCTGCGGTCAGGCCGGTGCCGATCCCGTACCAGTAGCCGACGAGCGTCACGAAGAACATCGAGAACAGCGTGACGCTGCCGCCCATCGGCAGGTGAAAGATCTTCAGGAAGCTGCATACGAAGCCGAGCGCGAGCGCCATGCCTGCGAAAACAAGCTGCCTCGTTCCGGTCTTCGCTTTCTCATCTGCTTTGGTAATAAAGCATCCTGCAATGAGGAGGCCGAGCATGACAAGCACGATGGCTGTGTAGCCGGCTCCGGTGAGTGCGTAACTTCCGTCTTCCGTGAGAGTTGCGAACAGTGACATAAAAAAACCTCCTTTGTTCAAGGGGGCGGGCACGTTGCAGGGCTTCCGCAGTCCCACAGACTGCGTATATCCTATGCTTCCTTACGCCGGCATTAACCGGGTCAAGTTGTGAGGGTCGGCTCATTGAGCCATCTCAGCCGCTTTTCAGCGTGTGCTCCCCTAGCATGCGGCAATCTTCCGGTTCGGACGACTGCCTTACTATATGTAGTTTCTTAATGAGAATACTATCTGGGTCTGCGGCTGTCAATCCACGAAGCGAGAAGTTTATGGTGTGACAAGATTTGTCATTGACACTTTCCCTGTCACAGTCCTGCGCAGCGAATTCTTCGTATATCATTTTTAATGTACAGCACAGGTATGTCCAAGTCTTTCCAGACACAGATATACCTCTGTCTTTCGAGGCTCAGGTATATCTCAATTCCGGTACAGCAGGCAGGTCAGGCAGCGCACGTTGCTCTGATGCTGTAGTCTGTACCCCATTTTCGCAAGAAAGGAGTCCACGATGAAGATGTTACGAAAGGCCGCGGCCCTGATCACCGCACTCTCGCTGGTCTTCGTCCTGTGCGCCTGCGGCGGAAGCCAGGAGGCGCCGAAGGAGGAGCCTGCCAAAGAAGCTGCGCAGGAGGCAGCGGAAGAAAAGGAAGAAACGACCGAAGCAGAAGAAGAAACTGCAGAAGAAACCGAGGAAGCTTCCGAAGAGGCCACGGAAGAAGCGGCCCCGGAGGAAGCGCCGGAAGAGACCGACCCTCTGAAGAAATACGCCGGCACTTACAGCTTCCTGTGCGGCTGTTTCAGCGCCGCGTATATGGATGAAGTCTTTGACCACTACGCTGAGCCGCTGGATATTGATGACCAGTATATTACCGTCCCGCAGAAGGAAGGTGAATACGTACAGCTGGATCCGGACGGCAAGGGCTACCTCTTCTGGGGCGAAGAGAATCAGGGTCCGATCGACGACTGGTCCATGGACGGAGAAGAGCTTCTCTTTCACGCCGGAATCTCCGAGGTTCCCGGCACCATTAAAGACGGCATCATGACGCTCGACATCGAAGAGGGCTGCTCTTTCCTCTTTGCTGCGCCGGATGCGGACACTTCCGCGATCAAGACGGTCACCTCCAAAGAGTATCTGGATCTTCTTTACGGCCCGGGCGTCGCCTCCGGCAGCGAAAATGCCGATGCCGCGACAGCTGAAGACACCGATGCCGCAACGTCTGAAAGCGCTAAGCCGGCCGGCGGCGTATATACGATGTTCGCGATGCAGAATGAAGGCTACCTCGTGGAATCGAAAGATGCGGATATGTCGTCCGTGATCACGCTGAACGAAGACGGCACAGGCACAATGACGATGGATGACGACAGCGCCGGCATCACTTCCTGGGTCGTGGACGGCGACACGATCACCATCACGGTGGACGACGGCAGTTCCGCGAGCGGCAAGTTCCTCGGCGACGTCATCGAGCTGGACATCCTCGGCGGCGGAAACATGATCATCTACTATGCGACGGCGGACGCGGACATCTCCGGGTATGACCTCATGACCATGGAAGAGCTCCAGGAAGCCTACAAAAACAAGGGTAACTGATGCGGACTTGCGCACCAGGTGGAAAGCTGACATTTTTGATCTAAAGTCCGCATCATCAGCCGACATTGCCGGCCGTCGTCAGCAGCGGAACCCGGCAATATCCATATTTGGAAAAGGGGTTGTCACAGCGACAACCCCTTTTCCATCCGCGGATCTGGCAGATCTCGCGGCCAGCTGGCGCTTTGAGAACTGCGGACATTACGAGGCCTTCGCCGACTGCTACCGCACGCTCTAATGGTCACGGGAGTGACAGTCTGACTAAACGGAAACCCGGGAAGCATCACCTGCCTTCCCGGGTTTCGTTATGTCTCAAATTATCGCTGCTGCTTTCAGAATGCCCCCGCCCCGTCATCTCTGACAGTCGCCCGGCACCTCCGGGATCCCGGGGTCCGAAAGGATCTGGATGGACGTCGCCGGCCCGAGGTCGCGGAAGT
>CAMOZF010000291.1 GCA_946630765.1 uncultured Lachnospiraceae bacterium
CGGGACGGCCCGTTTTTTACAGGAGATTATGAGAAAAATAACTAAACTTCCGGCGGCAGTATTCCTGTCCTTATCGATGCTTCTTGCGTCGCTGCCGTCCGGGGCAATTGATTTCAGTGATCTGGACGCGGGGAGTGCCGATGCAGGGGCTTCCCGTGCCCTTGCTGTTTATTACGCGGCGACGCCGGATGCCGGACAGAAGATTTACGCGCTTTTACAGCCGCTGATCACTGCCCAGGAGGAGGGAATCGTCGTAACGGCCGGCGAGGGGGAGAGCATGAATACGGAGGAAGTCCGCTATGAAACCCCGGTGACCGGTGTTGTCTGTGTGCCCGGCGCACTGAATATCCGAAGCTCGATGACCGCGCTTTCGGATGTCGTGGCCCAGGTGTTCAGAAGCTACGAGATCCTGATCTACGGCGAGAGCATTCAGAACGGACATTTGTGGTATCATGTCGGCGTCTATGAAGGCCTTGACCTCAAGGAAGGCTACGTCTATGCGGACTATATCAAGATCGGGGAAGAGGCGGACGCCTACTTCGCTGCCCTTCACGAGCAGGAGAAGAACGCGGCCTCGATGCCGCAGCACGCCGAGATTTCCGAGTACGATACCGCGACCGACGAGCAGAAGGCCGAGGTCCGGGAGCTTTTCCGGCAGATCAATTATTCTTTGGAGAACGATTACAATCCGAACCCCGAAGAGAGTTCTTTCATGAACCGTTACGCGGTGCTTTCCTACATTGTCGAACTGTATCAGCAGGCGCGCGGGCTCACAGAAGAATATAATATGAATGAGACCCTTGCACAGATCAACGTTGAGTTGTATAATGTAATACTGATGCGTGAGAATCTCGTGGATGAAAGCGGCGGAAATGAAGAGGAGCTTCAGCAGCAGATTCTCGAAGCGCAGGCAGAGCGGAAGGAGAAGCAGGTCCTGACGCTCGGCGAGTCGATCGCGGAATACGCGGCGACATTTGTCGGGTCTCTCCCGTATATCTGGGGCGGAGCATCCCTGAGCCGCGGTGCGGACTGTTCGGGCTTCGCGGCGCAGATCTATGCGCACTTCGGCCTCCTGGATCAGGGCGCGGCAAATGTGCATGCCTATGATTCCACGGCGCTTCGTTCTGTCGGTCATGCGGTCACGCTCGCGGAAATTCTTCCGGGGGATCTCGTGTGCTATAACGGTCATGTGGCCATTTATTACGGCGGCGGACTCTGTGTCAATGAGCCTGCCCCGGGAAGACGCTGCTCGTTCGACAGTCTCTACATGCTTCCGATCGTATGTGTGCGGAGACTGCAGTAAGTTTTTCGTGTAAAGAGGATGTTCAATGGTTTTTTCAAGCCTGTTATTCATATTTGCCTTTCTGGCGCCACAGCTCCTGATCTATTTTCTGCTGAAGAATCATAAAGCGAGAAATGCGGTTCTCCTGATTTTCTCGCTGATTTTCTATGCCTGGGGCGGGCCGATGTACCTGCTGCTTCTTATCACGGAATGCTTCGTGAGCTGGCTGACGGCGCGCGAGATCGGGCGCTCGGAGCGGAAAACGATCCGAAAGGCCTACCTCATTCTGGAATGTGTGATTCTTCTCGGGCTGATCGGCGTCTTCAAATACACCGGCTTCCTTTCGTGGAATCTGCAGCGGATTTTCGGCTGGCCGGAGGTGATTCCGGAAATCGTCCTTCCGATCGGTATTTCCTTCTACACCTTCCAGCTGATTTCCTATGTGGTCGACGTTTACCGCGGGGATGTGGAGGCGCAGCCGAACTTCCTGAAGATCCTTCTCTACGCGAGTCTTTTCCATCAGTGCATCGCCGGACCGATCGTCCGCTACAAGACGGTGCAGGAGGAGATTGACCACCGCGAGATTACCACCAAAGACGTATTCGAGGGCATCCGGCGCTTCTCTGTCGGTCTTGCCAAGAAGGCGATCCTCGCTAATGGCTGTGCGGTGATTGCGGACAAGCTGGCGCCGCTTCAGCTGGAGACAGTGAGCGGAATCCCCTGCGCAAGTCTGTGGCTCGGCATGTTCGCCTATATGCTGCAGATCTATCTGGACTTCTCGGCTTACTCGGACATGGCGATCGGCATGGGACGCATGGTCGGCTTCCACTATCTTGAGAACTTTAATTACCCCTACAGCGCCGGCACCGTTCAGGAATTCTGGCGCAGATGGCATATTTCTCTGTCGACCTTCTTCCGCGACTACGTGTATATCCCGATGGGCGGCAGCAGAAAGGGCGCCGGCCGGACCTATCTGAATCTTCTTGTCGTCTGGTTCCTGACCGGCATGTGGCACGGCGCGAGCTGGAACTACATTTTCTGGGGCCTGTATTATTTCGTGTTCCTGGCACTGGAGCGGCTGTTCCTCGGAGATCTTTTGAAGAAGAACACTGTGACGAAGATCATCGGCCATATTTATACCTTATTTGTGGTGCTGATCGGCTGGGTGCTTTTCCGCTACACCGATACGCAGGCGCTTCTAACCGTGCTCCGCGGACTTTTCGGAATGAGCAGCGTCCCGGCTTCTCCGGAAGCACTTTCGACGCTCCTCAACAATGTGTTCTTCCTGGCATTCTGCATTATCGCGGTTCTTCCTGTCGGAAAGACGATCCGGAATGTCCTGAGAAAAGGTGCGAGAACCAACGGCTACTTCTTTTTCTATCAGCTTCTGAATGTCGTGGATGCGGTGCTTCCCGCGTGTCTCGTGATTCTTTCCGTGCTGGCGCTTGTCGGGAACAGCTATAATCCGTTCCTGTACTTCCAGTTCTGAGCGCGGAGAAAGGAGGCAATGCGATGGATCATGAAACAATCAAAAGACAGAATAAACTGACGATGTTTTTCAGAACCCTCGGGGTCATGCTTTTCTCTCTGGTGCTTCTTGCCGGCTTCATCCTGGGCTGCGTGCTGTTTGACCTGAGACCGGAAAAGTCCGAGCTGGAAAACCGCGATCTGACAAAGTTCCCGTCCTTTACGACGGAAAGCTTCCTGGACGGAAGCTATACCTCGGCAGTTTCCACCTGGTTCGCCGACACCTTCCCCTTCCGGGAGAACATGGTGAAGAGCGAGTGGGCCTTCCAGAATCACTACGGCATCCGAAAGGACGCGATCTCCGCGGTCGGACAGGGTGACGAGCTGCCGGATATCGATGATATTCTCGCCTCGATGGATGAGGAG
>CAMOZF010000292.1 GCA_946630765.1 uncultured Lachnospiraceae bacterium
TGTCGATCGAAGCCCGGAAGATGCTGGACGAGGCGGGCTTCCCCGACGCAAAGATTGTCGTCAGTAATTCTCTGGACGAATTTACAATCCGCTCCCTTCTGCATCAGGGCGCTAAAATCGATTCCTTCGGCATCGGCGAACGGATGATTACCGCGCGCTCAGAGCCGGTGTTCGGCGCGGTTTACAAGCTCTGCGCTGTCGAACAGGACGGGAAGATGGAACCGCGCATCAAGATCTCCGAGAATATCGAGAAGGTCACAAACCCCGGGCTGAAAGAGGTTTACCGGGCCTATGATGCGGAAGGCCACAGTGTGGCGGACGTCATTGCCATCAAGGGCGAGGAGCTTTCGCAGGTGAAGTACCTGGTTTCTCCCGAAAAGCCCTGGAAAAAATATCCGGCAGATGTATTCAGCTTCCGGAAGCTGCAGGAGCCGCAGCTTCTTTCGGGGGAAAGAGTTCACGAGGCGGAGCAGCTTTCCGAGATCCGCGCCCGGCTGAAAAAGCAGATGGACAGCGAGGTCTGGGACGAGGAGAAACGTTTCGAAAATCCGCATGGACACTATCTGGATATGACGCCTGCGTATTATGAGATGAAGATGGCGCTTCTCGCAAAGGAGGAACGATGACGATCCTGAAAAACCCTGAAATCATCCGGGACGAACTGGTGGAGGCAATCAGGACCTTCTGCGGGCGTGCGGGTGTCAAGCGCGTGGTGCTTGGCATCTCGGGCGGAAAGGACAGCTCGGTTGCCGCGGCGCTCTGTGCGCGGGCAATGGGCCCTGAAAATGTGCTTGGGATCATGCTTCCGGACGGCGAGCAGAAGGATATTTCGGACTCGCAGCTTCTCTGCAGATCGCTCGGAATCCGAAGCTTTACGGTGAATATCGGTGCGGTGCATGCAAGCCTTCTTGAGGCAGTTTCGGAAGGCTTTGACGGACAGAAGGAGCAGGCGTTTTTTGAGACGGAGGCGCAGAAGGAGAGCAATATCAATGTCGGTCCGCGCCTTCGGATGACGACGCTCCGCTACATTGCGCAGACGGCGGGCGCGCTTCTCTGCGGCACCGGGAACCTTTCCGAATCCTACGTGGGCTACTGCACGAAAGACGGTGATACAAGCTGCGATTTCAATCCGCTCGGCAAGCTGACGAGTAAAGAGGTCGTGGCACTCGGGCTTTCGATCCCGGAGCTTCCGAGAGCACTTGTCGAAAAAGCGCCCGCAGACGGGCTTTCCGGTCATACGGATGAAGAACGTCTCGGCGTTAGCTATCAGCAGATTCATGATCTGATCCGTTTTGGAAGCTCCGGCGATGCCGAAGCGGATGAAATCATCAGGAGAAAGCATCGAAGCTCCGCGCATAAACGCGCGCTGCCGACGGTACTGGCTTCTGAAGCCTTCCTTTCGGAAGGCCATGAATTCCATGAATAAGGGCAGCCGCAGGATCGGCATTTTCGGCGGAAGCTTCAATCCGATCCATAACGGCCATCTGAAAATCGCAGCGCTTGCGATGGAACGCTGTGATCTTTCGGAGGTCTGGTTCATTCCGGCCGGCGATCCCTATATGAAGGACAGAAGCGGCATCCTGCCTGCGAAGAAGCGCTTCTCGCTTGTCGAACAGGCGATTTCGGGGCTTCCGGGCTTTAAAGCCGATCCGATCGAGATTCTCCGGGACGGCCCGAGCTACACGGCGGATACGCTTTCAGCGCTTCAGAAAAAGCATCCGGACTGTACATTTTACCTGATCCTCGGACAGGATGCCTATCTGCAGCTTCCGCTGTGGAAATCGCCGGAAAAGATCCTGGAGATCGCGCATCTGATTGTTCTCGGGAGAAAGACCGGCGGAGACGTTCCCTCGTACGAGACGGAAGAGCTGCGGATTTCATCGGAGCGTCTGTGCAGAATCTATGCGGACATCCCGATCAGCTCCACTGATATCCGCCGAAGAATCCGAAACGATCAGCCGATTGCAGGGCTGGTGCCGGAAACTGCGGAAGCCGGGATCATCACGGCATATCGTTCATTTTTTCTTGAAAAGACAAAGGAGAGCAGCATGAAAAAGGTGTATTGCAGAATGGGCACTCCAGGACAGGAGGTTGTCCGCTTTGAAATTCCGTGGGCGGCAGCCTGCCCCGAAAAGTCTGAAATCCGGGTCAACGGTCCTTTCAGAGAGACGGATCTGAACCGCTATCTTCGGGAAAGCCGGGGCTGTGCGCCCGGTGATGTGAAGGAAGTTTCCCTGTCGGAAGGGGTGCTGACGATCGATCTTGAGCCTTTTACGAACCGCAGCGACTATACGCTGAAGATCGGCGGAGAAGAGATTGAAAAAGCCGCGATGGACGAGGTTATTACGGAGGGCCTTTCGGCTTTTGAACGGATTGAGGAAGGCGAGGTGCTGTACCGCCTCTACAGTCCCAAAAGCACTGAAAAACGGCCGCTGATCCTCTTCCTGCACGGCGGCGGAAACGGCGGCACGAGAGACGGCCGGGACAATGAGAAGCAGCTCGTTGCGGACTACGGACCGATCAATTTCTCGATCAACTATCCTGAAATGTACGTTCTTGCACCGCAGTGCATTGAGCAGCCCTTCAATCCCATGCTTTTCGGCGGGATCAGAAAACAGTCCTTCTATAAGGATCTGGACCCGAATTTCGGCTGGAGCCGCAGTTATCTGACGAAGGTCTGCGATATTATCCGCCGGATGATCCGCGAAGGAAAGGTCGACGAACACCGCGTCTATGTGACCGGACTCTCGATGGGCGGTGCGGGTACGATCCGCGCGACCTCGGTGGCGCCGGATCTGTTTGCCGCCTGCGCCCCGGTCTGTCCGACGATGACGCAGGAAACCTTCAACATCCTGCGGACGACGGAGCTGCCGGTTTGGGTATCCTCTGCCTATGTCGATCACACGGTGTACCGTCATAAATATCTGGTGGATGCCGTGATGGAGCTTAAGGACCGCGGGAATAAAGACGCGCACCTGACGCTTTATTCGCCGGAGGAGCTGGCCGAATACGATATCGGCATTGTGCCGGATACGGATTATACGACACTTTTTTCACAGAATCATGCGAGCTGGGTGCTGACCTATCACGATGCGCACGGCATCATGTCGTGGCTTTTGAACAGGAAGAAATAAAAAAGTCCGGACCCGGATTTGCAGAAGCTTTCCC
>CAMOZF010000293.1 GCA_946630765.1 uncultured Lachnospiraceae bacterium
CGTATATCACCTGCGACGACCGGCTGATGCGCGCCTATGCGGACGAGATTCTCACGGGCCTTGAGATCATGCTGACCCTGTTTCCGAATGCGGAGGGTGTTGTTGTGATCGAAGACAACAAGCCCGAGGCAATCGAAGCGATGAAAAAGGCGGCCTCCGGAAGGGACCGGATCCGTATCCTTCCATGTCCGGTCAAGTATCCGCAGGGCGGTGAGCGAAGCTGCATCAGCGTCGTGGCCGGAATCGAGTACAAAATCCCCCAGCTTCCCGCCGATGTGGGCTGTGTCGTCGAAAATGTCGGCACCATCCGTGCCATCTACAAAGCCGTGTGCGAATCGACGCCGCTCATGGAAAGAGGGGTTACGATTACGGGCGAGGCATGTGCGAAGCCGTGCAATCTCATGACCAGAATCGGCGTGCTGTGCGGGGAACTGATTGAGCATGCCGGCGGCTTTAAGGACGGAAAGCAGGCGGTGAAGATGCTTGCCGGAGGTCCCATGATGGGAATCGCCTTCGACAGCGTGGACGTGCCGCTGCAGAAGAACAACAACGCGCTTACGCTCCTTGCGGTCGACGAAGTTTATGAGGCTGAGAGCAAACAGACGAACTGCATCCGCTGCGGAAGATGCAACCGGGTATGTCCGATGGGGTTGACACCACAGATGATGTCGGCGGCATTTGCGAAAAAGGACTACGACAGATATGAGAACAAGCTTCACGGGCTAGAGTGCATCAGCTGCGGCTCATGTACCTTTATCTGCCCCGCAAAGCGTCCGCTGACCCAGGAATTCAAGGTGGCGAAGGCGGAGATTATGGCCATCAAACGGGCTGAGAAAGAGAAGGAGGGGGCGAAAGCATGAGTGCACCGTATTTTCAGGTTTCAACCAGTCCCCATACGAGAAGCCGCTTAAGCACCGGGCGGGTCATGACGGACGTGATCATCTCCCTTATGCCCGCGGCGATTATGGGTATCGTCAATTACGGATACAGGGCATTTATCGTGGAACTTCTCGCCGTTGTCTCCGCGGTCGCTGCAGAGGCTCTGTTCTGCGTGTGTGCGAAGAAGGAGCTTACGATTAAGGACGGAAGCGCCGCTGTGACGGGACTTCTCCTTGCGCTGTGTCTTTCGCCGGCAGTTCCCTTGCATCTGCCGGTGCTCGGAAGTATCTTTGCCATTTTATTTGTAAAATGCTTCTTCGGAGGACTCGGAAAGAACTTCATGAATCCGGCCCTTGCCGGCAGATGCTTCCTGCTGATTTCGTTCAGCGGGGCGATGACGAATTACAGCCTGACGGATGCAGTGAGCTCGGCGACGCCGCTTGCAAGTCTTCTTGAGGGCAACACGGTAAATCTGACTTCCATGTTCATCGGAAGCGCGAACGGAGTGATCGGATCTTCGATTCTCGCGCTGCTCATCGGCGGGCTCTATCTGATCGTTGTGGATGCGATTACCTGGGAGATTCCGGTGGCGACGATCGGGGCATTTGCGATCTTTGTCGCAATCTTTGACAAACACGGCGTCGATCCGATGTATGTCGGCGCACATCTTCTCGGCGGCGGCATCGTTATGGGCGCGTTCTTCATGGCCACGGATCCCGTGACCAGCCCGGTGACGAGCACCGGACAGCTGCTCTACGGGGCGATCGTCGGAATTCTCGCGGGTATCTTCCGTATCTTTGCCTCATCGGCGGATTCGGTGAGCTATGCGATCATCATCTCCAACCTGGCGACGCCGCTGATCGACGAATATATTGTTCCGCTTCCGTTCGGATTCAGGAAAAATGCGCAGGTCGGAAGGGGCGGCGACCGGGCCTTTAAACCGGCGATGCTGAAGCCGGCTCTCAATCTCGTTGTCATCACGGTGCTCGCAGGCGTCGGCCTCGCGGGTGTCTTCAACATGACAAGAGGCACCATCGAGGAACAGGAGCTGAAGAAGAAACTCAATTCCTATAAGACGGTTCTTCAGGGAGCAGAGGAGTTCGAATACGACGAAGCTCTGGCTTCGGCGGTGGAGTCTCTCGGAGGAAAGCCCTATGGGACGGACTTCGGCAGAAGCTACATCAATGAAGTGGCGGTCGGCCGCGATGCATCCGGAGAAGCGGTCGGATATGTGGTCAGTGCCACCAGTGCGGACGGCTTTGACGGCAATATCACGCTGTCGCTCGGCATCGGCACAGACGGAATGATCGAGGGAATTGAGTTCACCGAACTCAACGAGACGGCCGGCATGGGCATGCGCTGTGCGGAACCGGCCTTCAAGGATCAGTTCGCAGGCGTAAGCGTCGACCGGTTCACGCTGAACAAGGCAGGCGGATCCACAGCGGACAATGAGATTGACTCCGTATCCGGCGCATCGGTATCCTCGGGTGCCGTCGTCAATGCGGTGAATGCGGCGCTTGACTTTATTCATACCAATGTCGGATGAGGGAGGTGATCATATATGAATCGATATACAGAACGAATCTATAACGGTGTCATTAAAGAGAATCCGACCTTTATCCTGATGCTCGGCATGTGCCCGACGCTGGCGGTCAGTACGTCGACGGTCAACGGAATCGGCATGGGCATCTCGACAACCGCAGTTCTGATTCTTTCAAACCTGATCATCTCGGCGCTTCGGAAGCTGATTCCCGACGAGGTGAGACTGCCTTCCTACATCGTTATTGTCGCAACACTGGTGACGATTACGGAGCTTCTGATCAAGGCTTATGTGCCGGCCCTCTACGAAGCGCTCGGGATCTACATTCCGCTGATCGTCGTAAACTGTATCATTCTGGGCCGTGCGGAAGCGTATGCGAACAAGAACACGGTGCCGCTCGCCATTTTCGACGGAATCGGCATGGGGCTAGGATTCACGATCGCACTTACGGCAATCGGTTTCGTCCGCGAGTTCCTCGGAGCGGGAACCGTTCTCGGCCGTACGGTTCTTACGGAGCCGATCGGCATTTTCATAAAAGCGCCCGGCGCATTCCTAGTGCTGGCGCTTTTGACGGCAGTATTAAATGCGGCCAACATCAAGACCCGTTCGAATGAACTCGTAAATGGCTGCGACGGCTGCTGTGCAAACTGCAGCAAACGTGACAGAGAATGCGGAGAGGAGGGAAAGAGATGACATCACTCATTATGATCATCGTGGGATGTGCGCTGATCAACAACGTCGTCCTCAA
>CAMOZF010000294.1 GCA_946630765.1 uncultured Lachnospiraceae bacterium
ATAGTATACCATACAAATGCATTTTATGCAAGTTTTAGGTGTAACAATGTACTAGAGGCGCCTTATGCTGAGCCGGGATGAATACCTTGAAATCTATCAGATGTTTGACAGCGTTTCCCCTCTCCCCTATGACTGCGGATGGAAAGCTGGTGCTCATCTACTGCAATTTCTATATTCCCTACTCCTGCCCGATCATGGCTGAAAAAATGTCTCTCTCGAAAGACTACCTCAAAACCGTCTTTCAGGCCTGGAAGAAGCTGATCTCTGATCCGCTGATTCGGGACTACGTACAGGAGGTTTCCGACAGCCGCGCCGGAATCATGGACAAAATCGATATCATATATGCGCCGCATCAGTCCTGCGTCAGTGCTTCGCCAAGCCAGTAGCTAAAGTCTTCCGGCTTTTCGATCCGGGCATTTTTCAGGAGTATTCTCGCGCGCTTCACATATTCCTCACGCTCGTCATAGCTTTTTCTTTGCCTGTGCAATTAATCCAGGTCTTCCACACTTCCGGACAGTATCCCACTGTCGCCTTCTTCCCGTTTCGGACAATCGGCTGCTTCAGAAGCGACGGATTCTCCAGAAGCTTTTCAAATCGGTCTTCCGGGACGATATACTGAATCATTGCCAGAAGATCCCGCTCTTTCGTATCCGGGTCCAGGACATTTTCAATTCCGCCGACAGCCTGAATCACAGACTGAAGCTCCCCTTTACTGAGTCCCTTTTCCTTCAGGTCGACAGCCTGAAACTTTATGCCGCGTTCTTTGAAAAAGCGCTCCGCTTTACGGGTATCTGCGCTCTTCTTTGTACCGAAAATCTGAATGTTCATGCTTTCGGATCTCCCTCTTCTGTATGCCTGTAAATCAGTCCGTACGCGTTCGGATTTTCATAGCCGTTCAGAATGCAGACCGATTTCTCCTGATAAATCCGAAAACCGCAGGACAGGTGCGTTCGAAGGGAAGCCGTATTCATTTTGGATACGGAATCCGTGATTTCAAAATTCCCCTGCTTGGAAAGTGCTTCAAAAAGCAGCTTGAAGAGCGCTTTTGCATTTCCCTCTCTCCTCCGGTCCGGGCGGGTTTCCAGCGCTTCCGCATAATATTTGTGCGGTTCCATCGGCACCGGAAACAGCCGGATCGCAGACAAAAAGGCGCCGTCTTCTTCATAAACATAATAGCGGTTCCCGGGTTTTGAGAAAAAATCATCCTTCAGATAAGCGTAAAATTTTTTTTCGACCTGCTTTCGTCCCGCTTCTGTGTCCGTACAGTCCGGAAAGAAATAAGCGACGTTCTCCGTATTACTCTCCCGGTAAATTTCCATCAGTTTTGTAAAGTCCATTTCATCCAGGGAGTCGAATCTCAACAACATTTTCTATTTCTCCATACTTTTTATAAATCCGATCATATCACAGGCTTTGCAGACGGCAGAAGCTGCTCCGCCTGCGCGTTCACATCCATGGTCTCGACGCGTATCGCGTCCGGATAATCCGTCAGGACAGGCAGGGGCAGGCTCTGCATATACTCGTGCATGGCTTCCGCGACGCGCTTGCTGTTCGCAACGGCTTCGACGACGGTACGCGCCCCGCTCGCCGCGTCTCCTGCCGCGAAGACGCCCGGCCGACTGGTGTGACCGTCCTCATCGACGGTCAGAAGTCCGCTTTTCACCGTATCGATGCCCTTCGTGGTCGTAACGATATTGCTCTCCGCACCCTGGCTGATTGCAATGATCACGCCAGTGCAGGGGTAAAGCTTTTCGGTGCCGGGAACCGGAACAATCTTTCCTCTTTCATCGGTGCGGCTGTCGGCAAGAATCACGCCATCATCCCGGATCTCCAGCGTACACTTATTGTAAATAAAGTCCACGCCCTCCAGTCTCGCGTAGCTGCTCTCATACTGACTGGCAGTCAGCGTGTCGGTCAGATTCACGCAGGAGACATAACGCGCCCCATGGCGGATCGCAGTACGGGCGCAGTCCATTGCACTGTTTCCCGTGCCGATGACGAGAATCCGCTCGCCCAGATGGAAGGCGCCCGGGCTTGCGAGATAATTGATCGCGTAGGTCACATGTCCGAGGCTTTCTCCGCGGATATTCAGTTTTCTGGGCCGCCACAGACCGGCGCCGACAAAGATGCTCTGATAGCCGTCCCGGAACAGATCGTCAATCGTAACGGCACTGCCGATGTAGGTATTCGGCCGGAACTGGATGTCCTTCAGCTCCAGATGGCGGTAAGCGATATCATCAAGCACACTGTCCGGGAGCCGGAAGTCCGGAATCCCGTAGCGCATCACGCCGCCGATCTTGTCCTTGCTGTCAAAAATCGTCATCTGGTACCCGTATCGCGCGAGGATGATCGCCACCGTCAGTCCCGCAGGGCCCGCCCCGATAACGGCGGCCTTCCGGCCGTTTGAGGGTGCAGGACCTTTGACCATCTGATTGGCGAAGGTCGTGGAAATATAGCTCTCAATGACAGAGAAATGAACCGGCGCCCCTTTGATGCCGAGGACGCAGTGTCCTTCGCACTGGTCTTCGTGATTGCAGACCAGCGAGCAGACGGTGGTCAGCGGATTATTTTCAAAAAGCATGCGCCCGGCTTCGTTCAGCTTTCCTTCTTTCAGAAGGCGAATCGCCTCCGGAATATTGGTGTGGATCGGGCAGCCTTCCCGGCAGCGCGGGTTTTTACATTGCAGACAGCGGTTCGCTTCTTCCATGACATGCAGCGCCATGAGATTCTCCTTTCGTCTCAAACCTTATTCACTTATACAGACTGATCTGAAAAGGCTTACTTGAGCGGCATTGTACCTGTATATTCTGACAGAATTCTGTGAATTCATGATCAATGCATTCATTCTGTAAAACCCCTCTTTGTGTCTTCTCCTGCAGCCTGTTTTATTTCAAAAGTTCCGTCTCCTTCTGTTTCCTGTCCTCACCTTAATCTGCCGAAAACATCCCGGAGTCGAAATAAAATAACCATTTTGAGCCGGGCGAAAATCGCCACAGCCATAGTCAAACAGAAAAAGCCATTGCCTTTTCCCCACGTACAGAATAAACTGGTGTATGCCAATGCAACAGTCAAATCATGTACTATGGAGAAAAAGGACAATGACCTAACTGAGATTATAGCACAAGCTCTCAACGAAATGAAGACCGAGTTTGGAGACAAATT
>CAMOZF010000295.1 GCA_946630765.1 uncultured Lachnospiraceae bacterium
GATGGCGACCAGAGCGGTCATCGTCAAGACGATAAAGGTGTCGATGAACACGCCAATCATGGCGACAACGCCCTGATCGTGGGGATTTTCGACCTTTGCAATCGCGTGGGCGTGCGGCGTGGAGCCCATACCTGCCTCGTTGGAGAACAAACCGCGCTTGGCGCCCTGGCTTATTGCGGTTTTGAGGGCCGCGCCAACGCCGCCACCGATTATAGCCTGGGGCACAAAAGCGTACTTAAAGATCATACCGATTGCCGCAGGTAGATACCGGAAGCGGGCAACCAGGATGATGAGACCGCCGAGAATATACAGGCAGGCCATGAGCGGCACGAGCTTTTCGGTGACGGAAGCGATGCGATGTACGCCGCCGATGAAGATCAGCGCAGCGACTGCGGCGACAATGACACCGATGACCCAGCCAGAGATGCCGAAGGCGTTGGTGCAGGATTCCGCAATGGAGTTCGACTGGACCATGCAGCCCATGAAGCCGAGGGCAAGGATGATCGCCACAGAGAAGAAGCCGGCAAGGAACTTGCCAAACCCGTTCGGGAAAGCCTTGCGGATGTAATAGACCGGGCCGCCTGTGACGTTGCCGTCGGCGTCGACTTCGCGTGTCTTCTGGGCAAGGACGGCCTCCGCGTAGATGGTGGACATACCGAGGAAGGCGATGATCCACATCCAGAAGATTGCACCGGGACCTCCGGTCAGGATTGCGCCACAGGCACCGACGATATTACCGGTGCCCACCTGGGCGGCGATAGCGGTAGTCAGGGCCTGGAAGGAGCTGATGCCTCCCTGTTGTTTTCCGCCGTGCAGGGAGAAGTTGCCGAAGACTTTCTTCATGCCTTCCCCGAAGCAGCGGATCTGTACGAAGCGGGTGCGCACGGTAAAGTAAATGCCCGTGCCGATCAGCAGGATGATCAGGATATAATCTGCCAGGTAGCTGTTGACAGTCTGAACGAATTGAAGCATGGCGAGTCCTCCCTTTAAGTTGGCGTTCAAGAACGCCTCAGCGTTTATGTCACGTGTATTGCGTGATGAAGAATAAAAAAATACCGCCGGGGAGGATCCGCCCGACGGCTCACAGTGCACAGCGCCGGGCAAAGCGCCCTGCTCTGGTCTATGATCCGTCCTTTTGCCTGAGAGATTCAGCGGCTCCAATCGAGCCTGCCTTGCACCTTCGGCACCCCGTTCGCGGCGGGGATTCTCGGGATTTTCCTCCGCTTCCTGTTCCATGGTTGTTCAAGAAGTTTCACCGGAAGTATTCGGTTAGTGTGACTATTATGCACGTTTGGAAAACATTTGTCAATAAGAATGTAAAATTCCGCCAATATCCGGCATTTCCATGAGTCCCTTAAACGTATCTTGTCCGTCAAGGCAGGTATTCGTAAACCATCCTTTTTCATTCTTCCACTCGGATAAGCCGCGATAGTAAAACGTCTTCTTTACATACTTAAGCCTTCATACGAAAACATCTCGCCACTCCCTCACGTTCAATCTTTACTTATTATAACTCTCTCAGGCTCACACATAAAGATTTTAAGTAAAGTCCTCAAAATAAGTAAAGATTTGACTCTTAGGCTTCCTTTGATTACTCCTAATAATGAAGGGTATTTTCAAGAACTTTTATCGTTCATCTGCTCATTCCCCTTAATCTCGATGATTAACTTTAGAAAATGGACACCGTTTTCCGATACATTGATTATTCTGTCCGGAATAACTCCAAATGATTTCCGCTCTTTCCATCTCCACGTCAAAATGTTCTTTTACAAAATTCTGATAATAAAATTCTAATGCTTTTTCTTTGTGTGTCAAAATGATAACTCTAACAACTTTCCTTATCAGAATCTATGCTTATGGGATATCCGGTTCCTTCAGTGCCTCGCTCAGAGAGTTCGGAATCCCTCTCGGTCCCCGAACGGCGTATATACCATAATCCTCCCCTAATACTTCAAAAGTAAAACGCTCCGGATCATAGCGCTTCTGCAGCCTGATCTTCATCAGCGCCCTGATCGTAATGTACTTATTCTCGTGGTCGTACGGGAGGTCCGTCTCGATAACCTTACACTTGTACATCACAGCCGAAACCGGAGCAGCAACATACATAAAAACAGTGTCACCCTTCCTGATTCCGGCTCCCTGCTTCCAGTTGATCGTATCTGTATCATCAAAAGCATGAATAATATCGAAGTACTTTGGATTTGCAGGGATGATCCATTCTTTCGGCGGGCGGAACTTCTCTTTCTTTTTTGCTGAAGCCGTAGCCAGAAAGCTCATATCAATCAGATTGCAAACCTTCTCATCCTGTACAGTGCCATCCAGCAGCACAGTAATCCAGTGCTGCTTATTCATGTGATAAGCCGGCATGATTCCGTTCTCCTGAATCATCATATCCCGAAAGAACGGATCATCCACCTTCACGTTGATTACATCCACGTAATCAGCGCCGGGAAGGCCCAGCTTGTTCCTCGGCACAGCGGCGGAAAGGACAAACCATTTGTTGTTGTCCGCATGACGAAAAACAGCATAGTCAGGATATCTGCGCCAGGGATACTCCGGCAGAACCTTATACTTTTTTCTGATGTAATCAAATACAGCTTGCTGTTCCATTTATTTATCCTCGTTCGTCCGGATTTTTCTGTGGCAGAGTTCAAGAACGCCTCGGCGCTCTTGCCGCGACGTGCACGGCGCATAAGCGCCTTCCACTGCGCACGTCTGCGATCTGCCGGAGGTTTATTCTTCATCGCGAGATTATACTCGCGATGAAGAATAAAATAATCCTCACGACAATTCACCCAGCATCTGTGCCGGATTATCAGCAGCCTTCACCTTTCCGAAGGCCTTTACAATAATGCCGTTTTCATCGATCAGATATGTGGTCCTGACAACGCCCATGCTTACTTTTCCGTAGTTCTTTTTTTCTTTCCACACATCATATGCCTGGATTACTTCCTTCTCAGGATCGGAGAGAAGCGTAAACGGCAGACCATATTTTTCTTCGAATTTCTTGTGGGATGCGACACTGTCCTTGCTCACGCCGAGCACTACCGCGCCCTTCTCCCGGAACTGCGGATACAGTTCTCCGAAAGCGCAGGCCTGTTTCGTACAGCCGGCGGTCATATCCTTCGGGTAGAAATACAGAATCACCTTATGTCCG
>CAMOZF010000296.1 GCA_946630765.1 uncultured Lachnospiraceae bacterium
ACCTTAACCTTGTTCGGGCCGATCTCGGTCAGCTCAACGTCAAACTCGGTCTTCTCTTCCGCTGCCTCAGCCGGGCCAGCTGCCTGAACAACAACACCTGCTGCTGCGGAAACGCCGAATTCTTCCTCACATGCCTTTACCAGTTCGTTAAGCTCTAACACGGACAGTTCTTTGATAGCCGCGATAAATTCTTCTGTAGTAAGCTTTGCCATTTTTATTCCCTCCATTTTTTATTTTTGTAATTTTGAAATTGACCTTGATTATTCTGCAGCCGCTTCTGCGGGAGCAGCTTCGCCGTCCTTCTCTGCGATCTGCTTCAGGACGCGAGCAAAGTTTGTAACCGGAGACTGCATGCTGCCGAACAGTCTTGCAAGAAGTTCCTCTCTTGACGGAACGCTTGCCAGAGCCTGAAGGCCTGCTGCGTCGTTGTAATTGCCTTCGATCACGCCTGCGATCATCTCGAGGGCCGGATACTGTTTTGCATACTTGGCAATGATTCTTGCCGGAGCGGTCGCATCGTTATCGGAAACGCAAAGTGCGTTGGTTCCGTTCAGATCCTTGGCCAGCTGCTCAAAATCAGTACCTGCGAAAGCACGGTTCATAAGGGTATTCTTGTAGACCTTGTACTTGATGCCTGCTTCTCTGAGCTCTTTTCTCATGATCGTGTCCTGCTCAACAGTCAGTCCACTGTAATTCACAAGAAGAACAGCAGCGGCATCTTTGACACAAGCTGAAATCTCATCTACAATCGGTTGTTTCAGTTCTGTCTTTGCCATGAAATGGTACACCTCCTTATTTATTTTGGTCCGCCGTCGGCTGGAGGCCGTTCCTGTACATAAGCCGGACGGCTTTTACAGGTCAGTAGAAAAATAACGGCCCTGCTGATAGACAGCAGGGCCTGTAATCATCCTCAATTACACAGTCCTCGGCAGGTGTGTTCCCACGTTACGCCTTTCGGCACCTGCTGTCTTCGGCAGCGTTCTTATCATTTTTAGCATAAAGCTCCCCGGATGTCAAGCAAAATTTAAAAAAGATCACTCCAGCGCGCCTTTGATCCCTGCCAGGAATTCATCATACTCCTCGAACGCCGGCAGATCAGGATTATCGGCTTTGATCTTGTCCGTGCTCCGGAAAAGAAAGCCTGCTTTACTTGCGCGGATCATTCCGAGGTCATTGAAGCTGTCGCCGGCGGCGATAGTCTCAAAGCCAACGGACTGCAGCGCCTTGACGGTCGAGAGCTTGGAATTTTCGGTCCGCATACGGTAGCCTGTGATCTCTCCGTTTTCCGCCACCTCCAGCGTATTGCAGAACAAGGTCGGCCAGCCCAGCTTTTTCATAAGCGGGCTTGCAAACTGCGTAAAGGTATCGCTGATGATGATCACCTGGGTGATGCTCCTCAGCTCGTCCAGAAATTCCTTCGCACCGGGAAGCGGATCGATCTTCGCGATCGTTTCCTGAATCTCCTTAAGCCCCAGTCCGTGTTCCTTCAGGATTCCCAGACGCCACTTCATCAGCTTGTCATAATCCGGCTCGTCTCTGGTCGTACGTCTCAGCTCCGGAATTCCGCTCGCCTCCGAAAAGGCGATCCAGATTTCCGGCACCAGCACACCTTCAAGATCCAGACATACAATATTCAGCGAACTCATCAAAAACTCCTCCGTTCTGTTAGTTATTTCTGTTCCGTGATCACGCGCACCGCCGGTGCCTTCACGCCGGCCTTGCCCATTTCCTCCGTGATCTTCTGCATCAGTTCAAAATACACATCCCAATAAGAAGCGTTTTCCGTCCAGGCGCGGACCGTGAACTCCATGGATTCGTTGGTTCCGCCCGAAAGCTGTGCAAACGGAGCCGGGTCCTTCATGACCTTCTTCGTGGATTTCATGACGTCCAGCATGATCTTGCGGATCTTTTCGACGTTTTCTCCCTTGGCACAGCTGAAAACGATGTCCACGCGGCGGGTCGGCTCGGACGAACAGTTGGTCACGTTGGCATTCATCAGACTGCCGTTGGGAATCGTAACCTTCTTGTTGTCAAGCGTAAGCAGCACCGTGTAGAACAGTGATATATCCTTGACAATGCCCTCTTCGCCTGCGGTGATCACATAATCCCCGACGTTGAAGGGACGCATGATCATGATCATGATGCCGCCGGCAAGATTTCCCAGTGCCCCCTGCAGAGCCATGCCTACCGCAACGCCTGCGGACGCCAGCACCGTGACGACCGAAGCCATCGGAACGCCCAGAACATTGATGATGGAGATCACCAGGACCACATAAAGCGCCGCTTTGATGAAATTGAGAATGAAGCTGCGGACCGTCGCATCCATTTTGGCGAGGCCCTTGCTGCTGTTCAGGATCTTTAAAACCTTACCGATCACGATGCGTCCGATCACAAAGATCAGAAGTGCCAGGATGATCTTGCTGCCGGCCGAAACGGCGATGTCCATGACTTTGTTCAGAAACTCCTCCATACCTTCTCCTCCTTTTTCTTTCTGGTACGCTGACTTCTACACCCCTGTTACAACATGCATTTTATTCGTTACCTACATGTTTTATTCAGACCTGCGCGCGGAAAAGCAGTGTTTTTAACACACAGGCTGAACGGTTACCCCTTTAAAAAGATTTCCAGTCCGATAAAGCAAAGGATCAGTCCGCCGGCAAGGGAGGCCTTGTCGGAGAATCTTCCGCCTATCCTTCTGCCGAACAGTAGTCCGGCCATACAGATGGCAAGCGTCACCACCGCAATGATCAGGCCGCAGGCCAGTGCCTTCCCGGCCCCGTAGCCAGCGATGGTGAATCCGACAGAAAGCGCGTCGATCGATGTCGCAACGCCCTGCAGCATCAGCGTGGTGAACAAAAGCCGTTCTGCCGGCAGGTCATTCTCTGTGCCGGCAGCAGCATTTTTTCGGAAGCTTTCCACGATCATCTTTCCGCCGATAAAAAGGAGCAGGAACAAAGAGATCCACGGGGTCAGCTTTCGGAAAGCCTCGAACCTTAAGGCCGCGCTTCTTACAAAAAACCAGCCCGCCACGGGCATTGCGAACTGGAAAGCCGCATAGGTTCCGGCGATCCCCAGCATTCTTTTCCGTGACATAAACGGTTCTCTCAGCCCATCGGCGATGGATACCGAAAACGCATC
>CAMOZF010000297.1 GCA_946630765.1 uncultured Lachnospiraceae bacterium
TTCGCACCGATTGCTTCATCCTTACAGTCGCGGCAGAAATATTCCTTGAAATGTTCGCCCGAGAAGGCGCCCTTTACGAGCTCCGGATCGAGTCTTTCGAGAATATCGCACATATCGGTGTTATGGGTGATCGTCTTGACAACGTCGAGGATCTTTTTGTTCCGCTGCTCAGGCACGACACGCTCCGGCGGATATCCGCCGCCGCCCTCGCACTCGAAGGTCTTCTCGAAGATGTAACGGAGATTCACTTCTCCGCCCCAGCCGAAGCCTTCCGCGAAGGGAATTGCGATCGCGTTGCCGTCATTGACCTGACGGAACAGGAAGCCGTCGAGCGGCGTTACAATATGGCCGCAGAGAACGCCGGGGAAGCTGTTTAAGGCGAGCATCGCGCCTTCGCCGGTGCCGCAGCCCGTCACAACGAAATCCGCCGCGCCGGAATTTAACAGTGTCGCGGCAAGAACGCCTGCGATCACATAGGTAATCTGATTGTCCTGATCGGCAGTGTACATACCATAGTTCACGACCTCGTGGCCGAGCGGCTCAACGACTGCGCGCAGGATCTGTTCAATCATCGCATTTTTCGCCGCCTGCGAATTTTCATTGATCAGCGCAATTTTCATCTGCGTATCCTCCACATGAATTTGTTGCATTCATTATACTATTTTCTGCGGATATTTCAAGCGGGTTCAGGAATATTGTCATCCCGCGCGAGGGCGTGCGGTCGGCATGACAGCTTACGAAACAGACTCGTCCGTGTACTGAAGCTTATACAGTTCGTAGTACGGGCCGCGCTTCTCGAGAAGCTCGAAGTGGTTGCCCTGCTCGATGACTTCGCCGTGGTTGATGACAATGATCTTGTCGGCGTGCTGAATTGTCGAAAGGCGGTGCGCCACGATCAGCATCGTACCGATATTCATCATCTTCTCCAGCGAATTCTGGATCAGCTGTTCCGTTTCGGTATCGATATTCGCGGTCGCCTCGTCAAGAATCATGACGTCGGGCTTGTGAATAATCGTCCGCGCGAAGCTCAGAAGCTGACGCTGGCCGGCCGAGAAGTTGTTGCCGCGCTCACGCACCTCTTCATCCAGACCGTCCGGAAGACGGTTGATGAAATGATCCGCATTGACGTATTTGCAGGCGGCCATGATCTCGTCGTCCGTGAAGCGGTCCTCCCGGAGCACGATATTACTGCGGATCGTTCCCGCGAAGAGGAAGACGTCCTGCAGCATCTGGCCGAAATGCTTCCGAAGAGACTGCATCTTGATGTGACGGATATCGATGCCGTCCACCAGGATCTGGCCCTTCTGGATATCGTAGTTTCTGCAGACAAGGGACAGGATCGTCGTCTTTCCGGCACCGGTCGCGCCGACAAAGGCAACCGTTTCCTTCGGCTGAATGTGGAAGGAAACATTTTTCAGGATCCATTCATCCTTCTCGTAGGCAAACCAGACATTTCTGAATTCGATCTCGCCCCGTACATGCTCGAGTTCGATCGCATCCGGCTCGTCGACAACCTCCGGCTTCATGTCGAGGATCGAGAAATCCTTTTCCGCGGAGGCCATGGCGGACTGCAGCCAGTTGAAGGTCTCGGCGAGGTTCTGGATCGGGTTGAAGAACTTCGAGATATACATGTAGAAGCTGACGAGAACGCCGGAGCTGATCGTCTGCCCCATGAAGCTTGTGTTCTGGATATAGCCCTTTCCACCAAGATACAGAAGCAGCATGACCGAGCTGATGTAGAGCATGTAGACAACCGGCCGGAAAATACTGAAGACCAGGATCTCCTGGCGGCGCGCCTTTGCAAGCTTTTCATTCTTCTCGCGGAATTCGCCGAGCTTTTTCGCTTCGTTGTTGAAAATCTGCGTGATCTTGATGCCCGACAGATTCTCACTCAGGAAGGTATTGATATCCGTTGTTCCGTCTTTCACGCGGCGGTAGGCGCGGCGCGAGAATTTACGGAAGATCAGCGTGAACAGCACGATGAAGGGAACAAAGCAGCTGACCATCAGTGTCAGTTCGTAGTTCAGTGCAAGCATGGCGGCAAAGACGCCGACAATAATCAGAACATTCTTGAAGAAGTTGACAAGAATATTCGTGAAAAGCATCGAGATCGCGTTCGTGTCGTTGCACTCACGCGTCACGAGCTTGCCGACCGGGATGTGGTTCAGCTGGTCGTGCGACAGGCTCTCGATATGCGTGAACAGGTCCTCACGGATCGCGGTCAGGATCTTCTGACCGACCTTCTGCAGCTGAATGGCCTGAATATAGTTGCCAAGAAGCGACACCAGAAGGATTCCGCCATACAGAAGCACCCGTCCCACCAGCGCGGGCATTTCAAAGCTGCCCTTGACCATTTCCTCGATGCCGCCGACGATTCTCGGAGAGATGACGTCGTAGGCGATCGAAAGGATCAGTACGAAAAAAATCAGGATATAGTTTTTCCAGTAGGGCTTCGCGTAGTGCAGAAGCCGGCGGATGATCTCGGTATCCTTCATGTTTCTTTCGAAACCGAAGGCTTCCTTTTTGTCCTTGATCATCGAAAAGGCAATGATAAATACCGTTGCGAGAATGCCGACAATCGCGCCGACCAGAAGCAGGGGATAATACTCTCTCATATTACGCACGCTCCTTTCTCTCGTCCTCAAGCCGCTGCATTTCGACCATCTCCGCGTAGCGCGGGCAGCGCCCGATCAGTTCGTGATGAGAACCGACATCGACGATCTCACCGTTCTCAATGTAAATGATCTTGTCCATATGTTCAATCGTGGTGATGCGGTGCGCGATCAGGATCGTGGTCTTTCCGGCGCGCTCCTTTCTCAGATTTTCAAGGATCGTATGCTCGGTCTTCGTATCAACTGCCGAAACAGAGTCGTCGAGGATCAGGATCTCCGCATTCTTCATCAGCGCACGGGCAATCGAAATCCGCTGCTTCTGGCCGCCGGAAACCGTCACGCCGCGCTCTCCGAGAACTGTCTTGTAGCGCTCCGGGAATTCCATGATGTTGTCATGGACCGCAGCCATGCTCGCCGCGTGCTCGATCGAATCGGTGTCATCGGCGTCCACAAAGGCAAAGGCGATATTGGAGCCGATCGTCTCCGAGAACAGGAAATTGTCCTGCGGCACATAGGCG
>CAMOZF010000298.1 GCA_946630765.1 uncultured Lachnospiraceae bacterium
AAATTCTGCAGCGTTATAAGGAACTTCAGGACGTCATCGCGATACTCGGTATGGACGAGCTTTCCGAGCAGGAGAAGCAGCTTGTTGCGCGTGCGCGCCGTGTGCAGCGTTTCCTTTCGCAGCCCTTCCATGTTGCGGAGCAGTTCACGGGTCTTCCCGGCAGATACGTGCCGATTTCCGAGACGGTCCGCGGCTTCCAGGAGATTCTCGACGGTAAGCATGACGATATTCCGGAGTCTTATTTCCTGAATGCCGGAACGATTGACGATGTGGTCGCAAGAACCCGTTAAGGAGCGGCTATGGATGAACTTTTTGATCTGAAAATCATCACCCCTGACCGGGTCTTCTACGAAGGAAAGGTGTCTTTTGTCAGCTTTACGACTGTAGAGGGCGAGGTGGGCATCTATGCCGGACATCAGGCGATGACCATGCTGCTTTCCCCGGGCGTTCTTCACATTGAGGAGCCGACGGGAGAGAAAAAGGCCGCGCTTCACGCGGGCTTCGTGGAAGTGACGCCCGATGTTGTCAGCGTGCTTGCACAGATTGCGGAATGGCCGGAGGAAATCGACCAGAACCGGGCGGAGGAAGCGAGAATCCGCGCCGAGCGCGCGATCCGGGAGGATGGCTCCAACTTAAGAGAAGAGCTTGCCCTCCGGCGTGCGCTTGCCCGTATCGAGGCAGCGAAATAATCATAACATTTATACACACAGGATCAGCGCCCTGACATTTGAATGCGAAGAGCATCAGATGCCGGGGCGCTTCGCATTCTGCTTAAAAATATGCATCAATTTGTTTAATTTTATGTTGCATCAGTGGTGGATTATTTGTATAATAAGCTTAATTTGGGGAAAAGCGGCTGATCCGATAAGCCGCAGAACGATCTGCAAAGGATGAAGCAACATGAGTAGAAAATATTTGAAAACCAGACTTTCCGGGTTGATTTCCGCGGCGGTGCTGATTGTGGGCGCCGGGGGCTGCGGGATTATACCCGAGGAAGAGAGTTATCCGGCGGCGCCTTATTTTGTCAATGAAGAGCCGGCGGATTACAAGACGGCGGTATGCCTCCGCGGGGACGTCATCCTGACGACGGTGCTCGATCTTCGGACCATGCCGAAGCAGAAGGTCAATCTGAGCGTGGACGTGAGCGACGAGCATTTTGACAGCTTCTTTGTCAGCACCGGCGATACCGTGACGGAGGGCCAGCTTCTCGGGCAGCTGGATATCAAGCGCTATGAGGATGAGCTGCAGAATCTGGAGCTTTCGGTTTCGGAAGCCCAGCTGTATCTGAAGCAGAATGAAGAGAACCGCGCGCTTGCCGAGAAACGCTGCCGCCTGATCTATGCGGATTCCTATGAAAACCGGCAGAATGAACTCCTGAGAATCAAGAACCAGTATGATGAAAAGGCGCGCGAGCTGCAGGATCAGCTGACGATTGACAATCTCAGGATCGAAGAATGTAAAGAAGAAATCGCAAAAAGGCAACTTATCGCGCCATTTGACGGTGTTATGACATATGTGGCGACTGTGACGCCGGATTCTCTGAGCGGCGCCGGCAGACGGCTGATGACCGTTGCGGATTCCTCGACGACGCTTTTCAGGGCTTCCACGCCGGAATGGGAGTATTTTAAGCCGGGCATCGAGATTCCGCTGACCGTTGACGATGCCGAGTATACCGGAACTGTTGAAACGGAGGAAACGCTGGGAATTGAGGAAACCCGCCATGTCGAGGGCTCATCCGGTTATGTCTACGTCGTGCTGGATTCGCCGGCCTTTGATGTGACCGAGAGCCAGATGATACGGGTCGAGGTGGAGCTTGAGCGAAGAGAAGGCTGCCTCATGGTTCCTGCGGGCGCGATCACGAAGATCAATGAAAAGAGCGTGGTGTATGTTCCGGACGAAGAAGGCGTCAAGCGCTACCGTGAAGTCGAAATCGGACTGAAGAGCAGAAATTCCGTGGAAATCCTTTCGGGTCTCTCCGAGGGCGAAACGGTTATCATCAACTGACAGAGGAGGACAATATGAAAAAAACAGTGATTTGTTTTCTTACCGGCCTTCTCTTTCTGATGTTCATCGGATGCGCCGGAACATCTTCGGAGGCGCCGGAGCTTCTGGAGCCGGTGCGCGGAAAGCGTGACACCGGGACCGTTATGCGCGGGGATCTGGAGAAGACAGATGCCGTCTACGGCACCATGGTTCCGAAAGCAACACAGGTTTATATCAGTGTTTCCGGAACGATCAAGGAATTTACGGTTTGGTCCGGAAAGCGCGTGGAAGCAGGCGAAACGCTTCTCGTGATGGACGGCGAACAGGTCGAGGAGCGGATCGAGGAGATCGAAAAGTCCCTTGAGGACCTTCAGAAGCAGGGTGAATTTGCCGACCGCCTTTCCGATCTGGACATTCTGAAAAAAACAAGGGAGCTGACGCACCTTCAGGGAATCGGCGCGGATTCGCGCACCCAGTCGATGAAGGATACGGAGCTTCAGGCCGCAAGACTGCAGAAAACGCAGAATCAGGAAACGCGGCAGGTCCGCGAGGCGGCCATGAATCACGAGCTGGAAAAGCTTCGTGAGGATCTGCAGGGCCTGGTGCTGACTGCTCCCTGCAGCGGCTACGTCTATATCGATGAAACGCTGAGAAACGGCATGGCCGTCATGGAAGGAAGAGAAGTCATGAAAATCCTCGACGAACAGGATCTCGTGTTCCGGACGGACACCATGATTTCCGAGGCGCTTCTGAACGAATATTACGGCTGGATCAACGGCGAGCGGTATGAGCTCGAATTCCAGCCCATGGATATGCAGAAGCTGATGGGGCTTATCACGGCCGGTGAAAGCCTGTACTCCGACTTTGCCGTGAAAGACGGAGAAAAGCTTTCCGAAGGCATGCGCGGCATGGTCATCCTGATCTCGAGACGGCTGACCGATGTCCTGTATGTTCCGACGAATGCGCTGTCCCGCGATACCGGCGGCTCGTACCTGATGATCGAGACGGCGGACGGACAGGAAAAACGCTATGTGACCATCGGTATCAGCAGTGATGTGAATACAGAGATCCGCTCAGGCGTCTCGGAAGGGGAGGTGTTCTATGTTCAGAACTAAGCGTAAAATGATGCCTCTTTTACTTGCGGGA
>CAMOZF010000299.1 GCA_946630765.1 uncultured Lachnospiraceae bacterium
GGGGTTGTCTTACAAACAAAAGGGAAGGATTCAAGTGATCCTTCCCTTTTGGTTTTGTGGTATTTTCCCCCGCCGGGGGAAATATTTCAGAAGCCGTGAAAGAAAGCCTGCCGATTTCATGGGCTCATCGTATCATTAACAGCAGCACGAGAAGAATTGATACCGGGACACTCACAGTATCCCACTCGCCTGGGCTCAGGAGCTCCGCGGATGTACCGAGGAGCGCGCCGAGCGCCGCGATTATATACCAGAATATTTCAAAACCATTTCCCACGAAAATGATCCCCTGTCTCTGTAAAATCTTTCTTGACTGCGCCGAGAAGTATTCTATAATTATTTTCGACAGGTGTTGATTCTGCAACCGACAGATGCGCCTGAAATGTTGATTTGGAGGCCTGGGATGGAGAATAAAGAGAACCAGCGAATCAAACTGACGATGGTGCTTTCCTGCCTGGGGCAGCATCTCGTATTGTCGCGCCTTCTCCTGAACAACACGGTAGACCCGCGCTTTGCGGAAAAGCTGTTTTCACTGCCCAAGATTACAGACCTTCTGTCGGCTGCGCTCAGGGACTGCGATGACGAGAAACGACGGCGCGCAGTCATGTCCTTTGCCATCCATGGCAGCTACCGCCTGCTTCTCGACTGGATCAATCAGGAAAAGCGATCTCCTGCAGAAAAAGAGGCCGCGCTGATTCTGGAACTCGCGCGGCGGGTGTGTTCGTGAAATTTTTTTAAATCACCTGTAACAAAGCTTCCTGTCTCTGCATATATATACAGGCGCCCAAAAAGGAAAAAGACAACAGAAAGGAGGGTGAGAAGGTGCAGCCGATGGACGAGATTTACAGGCAGTATGCCAGGACGGTATACCGCTATCTGCTTTCACTGACGCAGAATGCGGAGCTTTCCGAGGAACTGATGCAGGAGACCTTTTATCAGGCGATCCGGACCGTGGACCGCTATGATGAAAGCTGCAAGCTTTCGACCTGGCTCTGCGGGATCGCGAAAAATGTCCTTTTCACCTGGCGGCGGAAGCATCCGGCGGAGGCATCCCTGGAAGAAATGCTGGAGTCGGGCAGCGGGGAACTGCCGAGTGCGGCATCCACGGAGCATGAGGCCGTCGGCGAGATCGGACATCTGGAACTGATGAAGCTGATCCACGCGCTGCCGGAGCCCTTCCGTGAAATCATGTATCTTCGGGTATTCGGCGGACTTTCCTTTGCGGAAATCGGCGAGCTGCACGGAAAGAGTGAAAACTGGGCCCGTGTGACCTTCTACCGCGCCAAGGAGAAACTGAGAAAGGATGTGACAGAGTGAAAAAAATACCATGTGAAATGATCAGGGACCTGTTCCCTTCCTATATTGACGGACTGACGAGTGAGGTGACGAACGGGCTCGTCGAAGAACACCTTCAGGAATGCGAAAACTGCCGGGCGGTGCTTGCCTCCATGCGCGGGGCGGAAAATGCGCCGGAGAACCGGGTGCCGAAGAACCCGGAGGAACAGAAGGAGCTGGATTTCCTGAAGAAAAATCGCAGGAAAAACCGCAGAATCGTCCTGTTCAGCATTCTCGGCGCGATTGCGGCGGCCCTTCTTCTTCTGATGGTGCGGACGTTCGTGATCGGAAATAAAAATGATACAAGCTGGACGCCGATGAATCTCGAGGTTCAGGGAAAGGAGCTGGCCTTCCGCGCGGTTCCTACAGACAGTGGTTCCGCGATTGCAGGGCTCAGCTACAGTGAGGACAAGGGGATTGTTAGCGTGAAGGCGCGGTCTGTCCTCGTGAGTCCGTTCTTCCGGGGAACCAGGCAGGGTACTTACACCGCAGCGGAGGAGATCCGCGAGGTCCGGATCGGCGACCGGATCGTCTGGTCCGAGGGCGCGTCAGTTTCCCCGCAGGCTGCGGCGCTTTTTGTGACGCGTCACGACTATATCGGCGACATGTCCGCGAACAATAAGACCGCGAACGCGCTGAATATCGGAAGCTATCTCGGCGCCTTTACGAATGAACTGGAAACCGCAGAGGAGCCCTATGGCTGGAAGCTTCTTCTTGGGGAAGACATTCCCACCGAAAGGATCCGGCAGTGCGAGCAGGATATGCGCGCCTTCGCCTCCGTACTCCTCGGACTGATCGGAAACCTGGATCATGTGACCTATGAATATACGGCGGAGGGAAAGGAAACGACGCTCACGGTCACGGCCGAAGAAGCCTCGGCGCTTTTCGGAGAAGACATTAAAATCTGCGGCACCAGCATTCATAAGCTGGACAATCTGATCGAGAAGACGGGACTTTCGCTGTACGCAGCCCCGGAAGTCGTGGGCGAAGAACAGGAAAGCAGCGTACAGCTGGTCAACCTGACCGATACGACGTTCAGCGAGATCGGGATCACCTATTATAAAGATGGGGAGATGAGCTCCTCCGGCGGCATGATCCATGCAGACGGAACGGCCATTCAGGTCGGTGAAATCATCGATTGCGGCATAGAGGCAATGAGTTTCGGCGGCATTCAGGATGACAGCGCCGTGCTGGAGCTGGAAATCAGCCTGAAGACCGTAGGCGGGGAGACCGTGACGGTTCCGGACAAAATCCGGGTTCTCACAGGCGCCGGGATCGTGCAGCGGTTTTATATCCGGGGGTCCGAAGAAGACGGATACCGGATCGGACAGTAACAACAGTAACAACAGTAACAGAAGAAGGGAAAGATCGTAAAAGGTCTTTCCTTTTTTTACGTCTGATCGCGGAGCTTCGCAGGAAATAAGACTTGCTTTTTCCCCGCCGCAGTGGTATCATTGATTAGTGTTGACTAACTAACACACACTGAAAGGCGGGGATGTATGTTTTTGGAGATGAAAAATATCCGTAAATACTACGGAGAAGGGGAGAACCGGACCGAGGTTTTACGAGGCGTCGATCTGGAGCTGGAAAGAGGGAAATTCGCGGTGCTGTTCGGGCCCTCGGGCTCCGGTAAGTCGACGCTTCTGAATATTCTCGGCGGAATCGACACGGCGGACGAAGGGGAGATCCGGATTGACGGCATGTCGGTCGGCGGAATGAGCGAGAAGGAACTGACGGTCTACAGAAGGGACCATCTGGGCTACGTGTTCCAGATGTACAATCTGATTCCGAACCTG
>CAMOZF010000300.1 GCA_946630765.1 uncultured Lachnospiraceae bacterium
CGGCATCGGTTCCTACGAAGTGAATTTTGATCACTACGAGCAGGCACCGCGTGATGTCCAGGAGAAGGAAGTCGCGAAGCGCGCTGCTGAAAAAGACGAATAAACTCTTCACGGGGACAGGCTGCCTGCCCCCGTGTCACACTTTTGGAGGTTATCTATGCAGAATTATGTAGTTGGCATTGACGTCGGCGGAACCACGATTAAGCTCGCGATCTTCCCGGTCGGCGAGAAGGATATCTGCACCTGGGAAATCGTGACGCCGGTCATGGAGCGCTTCGGCGAGTTCTGGACCGCGATCGGCGAGACTGTTCACGCGAAATTCGAGGAGCTCGGGATTCCCTACGAGCAGCTGAAGGCGGCCGGGATCGGCCTTCCCGGACCGATCCGCGAGGATGGATTCATCCCGCGCTGCGTTAATCTGGGAATGGGCCCCTGCTATCCCGGAAAAGAGCTTGAGAAGGTTCTTGGCGTGCCCTGCGCAGCCAATAACGATGCGAATATCGCGGCACTCGGCGAAGTTTTCTACGGTTCGGCGAAAGGCTATCAGAATGCAGCGCTCTTCACGCTCGGCACGGGTGTCGGCGGCGGCATTATTGTCGGCGGAAAGATTATCAGCGGAAACCGCGGCGTCGGCGGCGAAGTCGGACATTTTGTCGTGAATCCCGACGAAGAGCTGGAATGCAACTGCGGCAATCACGGCTGTCTGGAGCAGTACGCTTCCGCGACCGGCATGGTTCGCTCCGCGAAACGCATTCTGGATGCTTCCGACAAGCCCTCAAGCCTCCGTTCCTTCGAGAACCTGACCGCGAAGGATGTCTGCGATGAAGCGAAAAAAGGCGATGCGCTGGCGCTGGAGGCACTGGAAATCTACGGAAAATACATGGGCATCGCGCTTGCGCATATCCAGCTGACCATTGATCCGGACATTTTCATCATCGGCGGCGGTGTGAGCCGCGCGGGACAGATTCTGATCGACGTGCTGGAAAAATATCTGATTAAGTATACGCATATCGCTGAGAAGACGGCCGGAATCGTGCTCGCATCCCTTGGAAACGACGCCGGCACCTACGGCGCAGCGGCGCTTGCACAGGGCCTTCTGTAATGGAACAGGCCTGTCAGACAGGCCGGATAAATGCTGAAGATCCCGGCTTTGCGGGAAAAGGATACAGCCCCGAAAGTGGTTTTTCGGGGCTCTTATTAAAAAACGGGATGCGGCTTTTTTCGCTTGTCCGCTCTTTTCCGGACGGGAAAGCGAAGACAGAGGAGGAAAAACATCATGAAGCTTATTTTACCGGAACACTACGACCCCAGGCTTTCCATTCGTGAAACACAGGAGGCCATCAAATATATCCGCGATACCTTCCAGAAGGAATTCGGACGCGAAATGAATCTTGAGCGGATTTCCGCGCCGCTTTTTGTCACAAAATCCAGCGGACTGAACGACAATCTGAACGGCTATGAGCGGCCGGTCGGTTTTGACATGCCCGCGCTTCCCGGCGAGGAGATCGAGGTCGTGCAGTCACTCGCGAAATGGAAGAGAATGGCGCTGCATTCCTACGGCTTCCAGCCGGGCGAAGGCCTTTACACGAATATGAACGCGATCCGCCGTGATGAGGAACCGGACAATCTGCATTCCATTTACGTCGACCAGTGGGACTGGGAAAAGGTCATCCGCCGCGAAGACCGGACGGTGGAGGTGCTCCAGGATACGGTGCGCCAGATCTTTAAGGTGATCAAGCACATGGAGCATGAGGTCTGGTACAAATATCCGAAGGCCGTGAAAAAGCTCCCCGACGACATCGTCTTCATCGACAGTGAGGAGCTTCTGAAGCGCTATCCGGACCGCACGCCGAAGGAACGCGAGAATCTGATCACGAAGGAGTACGGATGTGTGTTCCTGATGCGCATCGGCGAGAAGCTCAGCAATGGCGAGCCGCATGACGGACGCGCGCCCGACTACGACGACTGGCAGCTCAACGGTGACATCCTTTTCTGGTACGATACGCTCGGCATGGCGCTCGAGATTTCCAGCATGGGCATCCGTGTCGACGAGAAGTCGCTTCGTGAGCAGCTGATAAAGGCCGGTGCCGAGGACCGGGCCGTGCTTCCCTACCACAAAATGCTCCTTCAGGGCGAGCTGCCCTGCACGATCGGCGGCGGTATCGGTCAGTCCCGCCTCTGCATGCTTCTTCTGGACCGCGCCCACATCGGCGAGGTGCAGGCGAGCCTCTGGCCCGAGGAAATGCGCAGCCTCTGTGCCGAGCATCACATCTATCTGCTTTGATGGCGAAACTCGCCGAGGGGCTGTGAAACTCGCCGAGGGGCTGTGAAACTCGCCGAGGGATTGCATTTCCTCTCAGGAGACGCGGGAAGTCTCCTCAGAGGAAACGCAATAACCCTCGGCTCGAGGTTATGGCTCCTGGAAGTAGGCAATAGCCCTCGGCTCGAGGTTATGGCTTATATAAAGTACTGACAAAAGTGTGTCATCCTGAGCGGAGGCCGAAGGATCCCATACGGCCTGGACACCCTGATGGGATCCCTCGGCGCGCTCACGCTTGCTCGGGATGACAGGTTGGGGATGACATTTAACAGGAAGGAACGAACATGAAATTACTGGAGTTTATCAGGAAGGCGCCGACAGCGTTTCAGGCTGTGGCGGAGATGAAGCGCATGCTTCTTGATGCGGGTGCATCGGAGCTGAAGGAGACGGAGCACTGGGAGATCCGGGAAGGACAGCGCTATTTTGTGATCAAGAATGATTCTGCGCTGATTGCCTTCTCGATCCCCGAAAAGAAGGACGCCTTCCGGATCTTCGCCGCGCACGCGGACTCGCCGGCCTTCAAGGTGAAGGAAAACCCGGAAATGATCGTCGAAAACAGCTATGTGAAGCTGAATGTCGAGCGCTACGGCGGGATGCTGATGGCTCCGTGGTTCGACCGGCCGCTTTCCGTTGCCGGCCGCCTCATCGTGAAAAAGGGCGGGGAGATCGAAAGTGTCCTTGTGAATGTTGACAGAGACCTTCTGCTGATTCCGAATGTCGCGATTAATATGAACCGTGAGACCAATGACGGCATCAAATACAATAACAAGACGGACATACTGCCGCTTCTTGGCGGCATCAA
>CAMOZF010000301.1 GCA_946630765.1 uncultured Lachnospiraceae bacterium
CACGGACCATCGGCTTTTACGATTACAAGTTCCATGAGCGCGAGCTTTATCAGGAGCAGCTGATTGAGGACTTCCATACCGGCATCGAGGAGCATCAGTTCCAGGTCTATCTGCAGCCCAAGTTCGACGTCCGTAAGGAGACGCCGGTCCTTTCGAGCGCGGAAGCGCTGGTGCGCTGGATTCACCCGACGCTCGGCGTGATCAGCCCCGGCGTTTTTATTCCGCTTTTTGAAAATAACGGCCTGATCCAGCAGCTGGACTGCTACGTCTGGCAGGAAGCCGCCGTGAAAATGCGCGAATTTGCCGACCGCTACGGCTGGATTATGCCGATCTCCGTCAATGTTTCGCGGATCGACATGTACGATCCCGAACTTCCGCAGATCCTCTCCGGCATCCTCGAAAAGAATTCGATTCCGCCCGAAAGCTTCCTTCTGGAGGTGACGGAATCCGCTTATACGCAGGAATCCGAGCAGATTGTCGCGATGGCCGGAAAGCTCAGAGACGCGGGCTTCCGTATCGAAATGGACGATTTCGGCACGGGCTATTCGTCTCTTGGCATGATCTCGAAGCTTCCGCTGGACGCGCTGAAGCTGGATATGCAGTTCGTGCGGAACGCCTTCGGCGAGACCCGCGACACCCGGCTGATCGAGGTCATTATCGACATCGCGCGGCGTCTGAAGGTTCCGGTGATCGCGGAAGGCGTCGAAACCGAAGACCAGATGCTGACCCTGAAGGCGCTCGGCTGTGATTTTGTGCAGGGCTACTATTTTTCCAAGCCTGTGCCGATGGATGAATTTGAAATCTTCCTGAAGCAGAAAGAGGTGCAGGAGGCCGAGCAGAAGGAGATGGAAAAACCCACAGAGCCTGTGCAGGAAGAGGCGCCGCCTGAAGAAGAGCAGCTGATGGAGAAGCGGCAGGGCGGCATGCGTTTCCAGGAAAAGGGAACGTCTCTTCGGGCCCTGAACATTATCTTTGCGATCGCGGCAGTCCTCGCGGCGACCCTTCTGTTCATCTCGGATTTCCTGGTCAACCGGGGATATCACCGGATGGACGAGTCCACGAAGCGCTATATTTCCGCCAAGGAAGCCGCGCGTGATCTGGAGGACGGCTCGGACACACTGACAGAGTGTGTCAGAGACTATGTGGTCAGCCATAATATCGCCAATACGCAGGGGTTTTTTGAGGAAGCCAATGTGATCCGAAGAAGAGACCGCGCGGTTGAAACCCTGCGGGAGCTTCTTGTTGATTCCGAAAATGCAGCGCTGGACAGTCTTTCCAAGGCGCTTGCCTGCTCAAATGAGCTGATGGAGCTCGAATACCACGCGATGAAGCTCTGCGCGTCGATAGAAAATGCTTCCGGCCTTCCTTCGGAGGTGGAAAATTATGTCCTCTCCGACGAAGAACAGAAGATGAGCCCTGAAGAGAAGCAGGCGGCCGCGATGGAGCTCGTATTTGGGGAAGAATACCAGTCCTACAAGGCCAGAATCCGAAGCTATGCGGAGAAGTGCTCGGAGCACCTGATCACGGAGTCGGAGACCAAATTTGAAAAAGCCTCCGGAAGAATGCCGCTGATCCTGAGCCTGCAGGGCATCATGACGATTATCATGCTTCTTGTGGTACTGGTCCTCGTCCTCTACGTGAGCTACGGGATCCGGAAGCCGCTGACCCGCATGGTGGAGCTGATGCGAAACGACCAGACGGTTCCCGTCACCGGCGCGCAGGAGATCCGCTATGTTTCCAGAACCTATAACGAGATCCTTCTTGAGAACCAGAAGACGAATATTCAGCTGACCTACGAGGCCTCCCATGACAAGCTCACGGGCCTTTACAACCGCCGGGCGTATGACATGTTCATGCAGAAGGTGGACGGGGCGCATATCGCGCTTCTGATTGTGGACGTGGACTATTTCAAGTCCTTCAACGATACCTACGGGCACGATATGGGCGACCGCGTGCTGGTTCGGGTGGCGGAGCTTCTGAATCACAGCTTCCGTTCGGTGGATATCATCTGCCGGATTGGCGGCGATGAATTTGCCGTCATCATGACGCGTGCGAACAGTTCGATGAGCGAGCTTGTAAAGAATAAGATCCGGCATGCGAACGAGCTTCTGCAGAATCCGGAGGACGGTCTGCCGAAGGTCAGCCTCAGCGTCGGCGTCGCCTTCTCGGACCGTAAAAACCCGCAGGGGGATATTTTCAAGGACGCGGACACGGCGTTGTACCGTGTGAAGAACGCCGGAAGATGCGGCTGTGAAGTGTATGAGTGAACTGATGAAAGAGAGAGCCTTAATAGCGATGAGCGGCGGCGTGGATTCCAGCGTCGCCGCCTTCCTGATGAAAAAATCCGGCTATGACTGCATCGGCGCGACGATGAAGCTTTTCGCAAATGAAGACATCGGTATCGAAAAGGCACACAGCTGCTGCAGTCTTTCGGACGTCGAGGACGCGAGAAATGTCGCCGCCCGCCTCGAAATCCCCTATTATGTCCTGAATTTTACGGGCGATTTCAAGACCTGGGTCATCGACCGCTTTATCCGCGCCTACGAGGCCGGATGGACGCCGAACCCCTGCATCGACTGCAACCGCTTCCTGAAATTTGCCGCGCTCTATGAGAAGGCGCGGGATTTCTCGGCGGAATATGTCGTCACCGGGCACTATGTCCGCCGGGTCTTTGACGAAAAGAGCGGCAGATTCCTGCTGAAAAAGGGCCTTGACGAGGACAAGGACCAGAGCTATGTCCTGTACTGCCTGACCCAGGATCAGCTGCGGCATTCGATGTTCCCGCTCGGGGAGCTTCGAAAGTCCGAGGTGCGCCGGATCGCCGAGGAAGAGGGCTTCGTGAACGCCGGAAAGCATGACAGCCAGGACATCTGCTTTGTGACCGGCGACTACGCGAACTTTATTGAAGGCCGGACGGGCCGCGAATATCCCGAGGGCAGTTTCATCGACGAGTCCGGAAAGGTCCTCGGCACGCACCGCGGAATCATCCATTACACGGTCGGGCAGCGGAAGGGGCTTGGGCTTTCCTTCCCGCAGCCGATGTATGTGAAAAAGATCGACCCCGAGGAAAACACCGTGACGCTTTCGGAAAATGCCGCGCTCTTTTCAAGGGAACTTATCG
>CAMOZF010000302.1 GCA_946630765.1 uncultured Lachnospiraceae bacterium
GAAGGCTGAACTGGTACATTTTGCCGTTCACGGAGTACTCAAAGTCCACCGTATACACCACCCCATACACCGAGAAGCTCTCCGCATCAAAGCTCGCCGAAAGTCCCGCGCTGTCTTTTTCATCGACATTCTCTTTCCCGCCCTTCTGATCAATAAGGGCGGTTTCGATGGTCTCGGGGGTCTCGAGGACGCCCTCTTCGACCTCATGAACGACCTGCAGCTCGCCGGCTTTATTCAGGTCGTTGTTGAGGAGGGAGATTTCCACGCGGACAGGCGCCGCAGGCTCGATCTTTTCTTCGCCGGAAAGGATCGTGATGTCGAAGAATCTTGCCGCGTAGGAAGGAACTTCCTCGTCATCGGAAAGATTCAGCGCGGCGCGCGTGTCGCGAAGGTAGGCGGCATATTCCTCGGTATCTCTTGCGATCTCTGTTACGGAAAGGACCGAGCCTTCGGGAATCTTCGCTTCCTTCGTCGCTTCGACACGGATCAGATAGTCCGCGCCTTCGGCTGTGAGAATGACGTCTTCAAAGGCCGGTTCTGCCGTTTCGTTGGCAGATTCCTCAGCAGTGTTATCCGCCAGGTTACCTGAAGATATTTCTTCTGCAGGTGCTCCGTCAACAGATGCATCCCCCATGGGCGCAGCTTCGGCAGGCGTAGCTTCCGCAGCAGGCGCTGCCGCCGGATTCTCCTCTGGCGCAATGTCTCCGGAGGATAAAACCGGTTCGCCCGAAGCATTTCCGTCTGTTGCCGACACGTCCGAAGAGGAAGCAGACAGCTGCTCCTCCCCTGAAACATCAAGAGGAGAACCCGTGATCTCAGGGTTCTCCTCAGAAGCTGCTGTTTCAAGTTCCGCAGACGCAACCGAAGAAGCTTCCTCGGTGACGACGAAGCCTTCTGCCGTATCCGAATCCAGCGTGATCGCCGGAAGTATGAGTGCATAAACCGTCGTAAATACGATCGATGCGGCAAGCATCATCGCAAGCGACCGGTTGATCTTTTTCCTCTTTTCTCTGCGCTGTCTCTTCTTTGCTGTACGTCTGTCACTGCCATCTAAAGAGCCGACACTGCGGCTCACATCACGATCATACCACATAACGAAACCAGAACCCTTTCACCATAAAAAGTTCTCAGACAATGATCCAACAGATGCCTTATCGGCTGTTGAAAGTAGTATATCCCATGAAGCGTCAAATCATCTGACAAAAACTGAGCATAATTAGTGTGCGGCGGAATTTTCCCGGCATATCGCTCCGATCTTATGTGATGCCAAGAAAGTCCAAAGGCAATTTGCCTATTTTTTGATATTGTTTGGACCACTATAACATGAAAGTTCATGAAAATCAAGCCTTTCAGAGGATTTAGTAGAATTTTCTACAATCTTCACATTCATTTCACATTGATTTTCACATTTCAACGGCGCAAATCAGTTCTTCAATATTGTTCCAATTATAAAAGGATCCGCAGAAAGTTTCTGCGGATCCCTGATTAATGGGTTGATTCTTTTCAGTGTTCTTTTCTTTTTTTCTCTTTCCAGTCTTTGATCCGCTGCAGCCGCTCTTTCAGTTCCTTCTCCTCGCCGAGGCCGTAGGGAATGTAGTATTCTTTGCCCTGCAGACTGTCCGGCAGGCACACGAGGTCCGTCACCTTCTCCTCGAAGCTGTGGGCGTATTTGTAGCCGTCGCCGTAGCCAAGATCCTGCATCAGGGACGTGACGCCGTTTCGGATCTGAAGCGGCACGGGGTCGGCGATGGTTTTCAGGGCGTCCTCTTTGGCCATCATGTAGGCGACGTCGGAGGAGTTGGACTTCGGCGCTAAAGAAAGGTAGATCACGGCCTCCGTCAGGTGCACGGAGCACTCGGGCATGCCGATCCAGTGGCAGGCCTGGAAGGCGGAAACCGCGAGAGGCAGCGCCTGCGGATCCGCAAGGCCCACGTCCTCCGCCGCGAAGCGCGTCACGCGCCGCGCGATGTATAAGGGGTCCTCTCCCGCCTCGAGCATTCTGGCAAGCCAGTAGACCGCCGCGTCCGGGTCGGAATTTCGCATCGACTTATGAAGCGCGGAGATCAGGTTGTAATGCTCCTCGCCGTTTTTATCGTAGAGAAGCGCCTTCGTGCCGGTGCACTGCTCGACGATTTCTCTTGTCACCGTGACCGAGCCGTCCCGGTTGATCTCGCCGTTCAGAATGACCATTTCCAGGGTCGAAAGTGCGGTTCTCGCGTCGCCGTTACTGAAGACCGCGATCATCTGAAGCAGGCTTTCCTCCAGATGAATGGTCTGGCCCGCAAAGCCCTCCGGGGAATTCAGCGCGTTCCGGAGGAGCTTCATGATATCGTCACGCTCAAGGGCCTTCAGGACAAAGACCTTGCAGCGCGACAGAAGCGCCCCGTTCACCTCAAAGCTCGGATTCTCCGTGGTCGCGCCGATCAGGATGATCGTGCCCTTCTCGACAAAAGGCAGGAAGGCGTCCTGCTGCGCTTTATTGAAGCGGTGGATCTCGTCGACGAATACGATCGTCCGCTGTCCGAAGCGGCGGCTTTCCTCGGCCTTTTCCATGACCTCACGGATCTCGCGGATACCCGATGTGACCGCGGAAAATGTCAGGAATTTCGCACGCGACCGTCTCGCAATGATCTCGGCAAGCGTGGTTTTTCCGACGCCCGGAGGCCCCCAGAAGATCATGGAGCTGATCTGGTCGGATTCGATGAGGCGCCGAAGCACTTTTCCGGGCCCGATCAGGTGCTCCTGCCCGACATAGCCGTCGAGATCCGTCGGCCGAAGCCGCGCGGCAAGAGGTTCCGGAACACTGTTGTCAAAAAGGGAAAACTGATCCATAGTACCTTCACTTTCTATCGGGATTCGCCGCGGACAAACCGCGCGGCGGACACTTTTCTCATGCTGTTTTTATTGTAGCATTATTTTCTTGAAAAGCAACTTTTTTCGCTTGCAAATAAAATTATGTGTGCTATATTAATCCATAAAGTGCAACACTATTTCGAGGGACTATTTCTTCATGCGACTGATTACGAGAGACCGTAGCTTTTACAGAAGCCTTATCACGCTGGCTGTGCCGATCATGCTGCAGAATTTCATCTCCTTTGCGGTGAATTTCGCAGACAATC
>CAMOZF010000303.1 GCA_946630765.1 uncultured Lachnospiraceae bacterium
CTGATCTATGACGAACTGATCCATGAGGACAAGATCAGCGGCTGCGAGGTCGGACTCGCGCTGATCCGGCAGGGCGTTCTTCAGGGAGACGAAGAGTGGGAAAGCAAGCTCACCGCGCTCGACAATCAGACGGCCTTCCAGTTCTTCGGTGCGAAGATCCAGTCCATGGAGCTTCTGCCGGGCCAGATCGCGCTCGACCCCTGTTCTGCGGGACTTGTGCTGACGGATCCGAATACCGGAAACCTGCTGGTTGTCGCGACCTATCCCGGCTACGACTCGAACCGGATCAATGATTCCGCCTACTATTCAAGCCTTCTTCGGGATATGTCGAGTCCGCTGTACTCCAGAGCGACGCAGAGCCGCCTGGCACCCGGCTCCACCTTCAAGATGGTTACCGCAACCGCGGCGCTCGAGGAGGGCTATATCCGGCCGAATGAGCGCATCAAGTGCGAGGGTATTTACGACAAGCTCGACCATCCGAGATGCTGGATCTACCGTGCGTCGAAGGGGGAACACGGGTATCTGGATATTATTCACGCGCTCGGCCAGTCCTGCAACTGTTTCTTCTACGAATGCGGCTACCGCTTCAGCCAGAATGCTGCCGGTCACTACAATCCCTCGACCGGTCTTGCGGTGCTCAGAAAATACGCCGAGATGTACGGCTTCGGTTCTCTGACGGGCATTGAAACCCGTGAAAATGTTTCGATCATTTCCGAGGACCTGCCGGTCACCTCCGCAATCGGACAGGGTACGCACGCCTTTACGACGATTTCTCTGGCGCGCTATGTCACGGCGATCGCAAGCAACGGAAATCTCTACGATTTCAAGCTTCTTCAGAAGATCGAGGACAAGGACGGGAACATTCTTCTGTCCAGATCCCCGGAGATCGTCAGCCAGCTGGATTTCAGCAAGGAAACCTGGGAAAGGATCCACGAGGGCATGTACACCGTCGTTCATGAAGGCGGTTCGAGACGGGGCGATTTCGATATGCTCCGGTACGACTACGCCGCGAAGTCCGGGTCCGCACAGGAAAACCGAAACCGCCCGGAGCACGGCTGGTACGTTTCCTACGGCCCCTATGACAATATCCAGTATGCGATGGCCGTTCAGATTCCGAACGGATACTCTTCAGGCAATGCGGCGCTGATCAGCCTCGGCCTGTACGAATATCTGGAGGGCGACATTACCCTGGAGGAAATCCTTGCAAATTCCGCATCCTCGGGCGGACTGAACGATATCATGGACTAAGAAAAGGAGAGTAGCATGGGCGAGATTGTTTCAGTGATTTCAGGAAAAGGCGGCGTCGGCAAGACGCTGATCACCGCGAACCTCGGGGCTGCGCTTTCGAGGCGCGGACAGAACACGCTGATCCTCGATCTGAATTACCGGATGGACGACCTGTCCTATGTGTTGGGGCTGTCCGATTCCACGGCATACAATCTGAATGACGTGATCGACGGTAACTGCAAGATCATTGAGGCGCTGCTTCCCGTAGAAGGCTATGATAAGCTTCATTTCCTTCCGGCTTCCTCCGCGCGCAGTCTGTCCTCCGTGTCCAGAACCAGTTTTGTGAAGCTTCTCACGATGATCCGGGAGAATTTCGACATCATTCTTCTGGACGCACCGACCGGCTTCTCGGAAGGCCTGAGCTACGCGCTCGAAGCGTCGGATACGGCGATTCTTGTGACAAACCCGGATTCTCTGAGCGTCGGAAACACAAAGAAGCTTCTTTCCGACGAGCTCTTTTCCGGCGTTCATAAATGTTTCCTTCTGAACCGTTTTGACCGGAAAAGCCTGAAGGAAGAGCGGACGCTGAGTCCCGAAGCCTGCAGCACCAGAATCGGTGAGCCGCTTCTTGGGATCATTCCGGAATCGGAAGAGTTTCTTTTTGCGGAAGGCGGAACGATGATCGTATCAGGGAAGCGTTCCCCCGTGATGACTTGTTTTGATCATATTGCCGGAAGACTCCTCGGCGAGGATATTCCGATCAATCTGAAGAAGATTTGACAGGAGAGATATGGCAGGAAAAATCGGTTATCTGCATGAATCCAGATTTAAAGCCAGGGATATTGATTCCCGGCTGATTGTCTTTGTCCTTCTTCTGTCTGTAATCGGTGTTCTCGTGGTGCATTCCGCGACCGCAAACGAGGTCACGCAGACGATCGTTTCGACAACGGTCAAGCAGATTCTCGGCATCGCGATCGGCGTGATCGTCATGGCGATTCTGACCTTTATCGATTACCGAAAGCTCGTCAAATACTCCTGGGTCTTCGCCCTGATTTCAATCGCCAGTCTGATCTACGTACGCTTTTTCACGGCGGCCATCTACGGCGCGCACCGCTGGATTTACGTGCCGTTCTTCGGCACGATCCAGCCCTCGGAGTTCTCGAAGCCTGCGATGCTTCTGTTTTTGGCCTTCGTGCTGCACAAGATCAAGGACCGGATCGATAAGGTCTACATGCTCCTTCTGTATTTTGTCTGCGCCGCCCCGATCCTCGTGCTGGTCCTTCTGGAGCCGGATCTTTCGACAAGTATCGTACTGGTCCTGATGATCATTACGCTCCTTTATCTGTGGCAGCTGAACTACAAATGGATCATCGGCGTCATGATTGCGCTGATCCCTGTCGTTGTGCTGTTCTTTATCGCAGTGTATCAGCCCGGACAGCCGATTCTGCGGCGGCTTTTCGAGGAGCATCAGGTTTATCGAATCAACGCCTTTTTCTTCCCGGAGGAATATCCGGCCTACGTATACCAGCAGAATAACTCGATCATGGCGATCGGCTCGGGCGGCCTTTTCGGAAAAGGCCTGAACACCTCTTCTCTGGAATCTGTCAAGAACGGACAGTTCCTTTCCGAGGAGCAGTGCGACTTTATCTTTGCCGTCGTCGGAGAGGAGATGGGCTTTGTCGGTTCCGCGGTCGTGATCGTTCTGATCCTTCTGATCGTGTTCGAATGCTTCCGCGTTGCAATGAAATGTCAGGACATGGTCGGCAGGGTCATTGCCGGCGGCGCCGGGGCCGCGATCGGCTTCCAGAGCTTTATCAACATTGCGGTTTCGCTTCTCCTGATTCCGAACCCCGGCATTCCGCTGCCATTTGTCAGCGCCGGCATGAG
>CAMOZF010000304.1 GCA_946630765.1 uncultured Lachnospiraceae bacterium
GAGTTGCTTTTTATTAAGCATGCGATCCCGACGCCGGGACGGTGCCTGAAGGGATTCGGTTCCCGGGGAAAGGTCAGCCCGGTCGGATGAAGGACGCAGAAGAAAAAAACCAAAAAGGAGAAAAGAAAATGAGTGTTATTTCCATGAAGCAGCTTCTGGAAGCCGGTGTTCATTTCGGACATCAGACCAGACGCTGGAACCCCAAGATGGCTCCGTACATCTACACTGAGAGAAACGGTATCCATATCATCGATCTGCAGAAGACCGTCGGTATGGTCGATACAGCGTACAAGGCTGTAGCGGATATCGCTTCCCAGGGCGGAACAATCCTTTTCGTCGGCACCAAGAAGCAGGCACAGGATGCGATCAGAGAAGCAGCTGAGAAGTCCGGCATGTTCTATGTCAATCAGCGCTGGCTCGGCGGCATGCTGACCAACTTCAAGACCATCCAGTCCCGTATCGCGCGTCTTCGTCAGATCGAGAAGATGTCCGAGGACGGAACCTTCGACGTTCTTCCCAAGAAGGAAGTTGCCCAGATCCAGAAGGAATGGGACAAGCTTGAAAAGAACATCGGCGGCATCAAGAACATGCGCAAGATCCCGGATGCGATTTTCGTTATCGATCCCAAGAAGGAGCGCATCTGCGTACAGGAAGCCCACAACCTCGGCATCACGCTGATCGGTATGTGCGACACCAACTGCGATCCGGAAGAACTGGACTACGTGATCCCCGGCAATGACGACGCGATCCGCGCCGTGAAGCTGATTGTCGACACCATGGCAAGTGCCGTTGTGGAAGCACATCAGGGTGAAGCGAACGAGACCACGACCACTGCTCCTGTCGAGGAAGAAGCGGAAGTCGAAGCTCCTGCTGAAGACGAAGAGTAAGACTGATAAAAATTACGGAGGATACAGATAATGAATGTTACTGCTGCAATGGTAAAAGAACTTCGTGAAGCGACCGGTGCCGGCATGCTCGACTGCAAGAAGGCGCTTGTCGAGTGCGACGGCGACATGGACAAGGCCGTAGATTTTCTGCGTGAAAAAGGTCTTGCAGGCGCTGCGAAAAAGGCAGGACGTATCGCTGCGGAAGGCATCGTAAAGAATGCCGTCAGCGCAGATCAGAAGAAGGCTGTGACCGTAGAAGTCAACGCCGAGTCCGACTTTGTTGCGAAGAATGAAACCTTCCAGAATTATGTTGGCGAAATCGCTGCCCAGCTCCTGAACAGTGACGTTGCCGACGTCGAGACCTTCCTTCAGCAGCCCTGGGCGCTGGAGCCGGAGATGACCGTACAGGAGAAGCTGAGCTCGATGATCTCTCTGATCGGCGAGAACATGCACATCCGCCGCTTTGCCCGCATGGAAGTTGAAGAAGGCTTCATTGCCTCCTACATCCACGCCGGCGGCAAGATCGGCGTTCTGATCAAGGTCGAGAGCGACGTTGTCAACGACGAGATCAAGGAAATGGCACAGAATGTAGCGATGCAGGCTGCGGCGCTGAAGCCGATGTTCTGCACCAGAGCTGAAGTTGATGCTGACTACATCGCCAAGGAAACCGAGATTCTTACCGCAGCTGCCAAGAACGAGAAGCCGGATGCCAATGACAAGATCATCGCCGGCATGGTTCAGGGCCGTATCAACAAGGAAATGAAGGAAGTCGTCCTTGTCGATCAGGTTTACGTAAAAGCTGAAGATGGCAAGCAGTCTGTTCAGAAGTACATCGACGAAGTTGCGAAGAAGAACGGTGCGAACGCAAAGGTCACACAGTTTATCCGCTTCGAAAAGGGCGAAGGACTTCAGAAGAGAGAAGAGAATTTCGCTGAAGAAGTTGCGAAGCAGATGAAATAATTCTGAATTTTTACGTTTAACGGCCGCTCCCTGTATAAGGGGCGGCCGTTTGAGCAGAGGAATACTGTATGAATATAATTATCATCGGATGCGGCAAGATCGGTCTTGCGCTCGCCGAACAGCTGAATAACGAAGGACATAACATCACGCTCATCGACAAGAACGAAGCGATTCTTCAGAATGCGGCGACGAAGCTCGACGTTATGGGTATCGGCGGCAACGGTGCCATGAACGGCGTCCTGTCGGAGGCCGGCATCGAAAGCTGCGACGTGCTGATCGCGACAACCGGTTCGGATGAAGTCAATATGCTGTGCTGTCTTCTTGCGAAGAAGACCAAGGATATCCAGACCATTGCCCGGATCCGGAATCCCGAGTACGAGGACGAGATCCGCTATCTTCAGGAGCAGACCGGCGTCTCCATGGTGATCAATCCGGAACGGATGGTCGCGCATGAAATTCTCCGGCTGATGCGTTTCCCCGCGGCCTCGGAGATTGAGACCTTCGGCAAAGGCCTCGTGGACATGATCCACATCCGGCTGTCCGGAAATTCTCCCTTATGCGGCATCCGTCTTCGCGATCTTCCGAAGACCATCCCTGCCCCCGTCCTGATCTCCATGATCGAACGAAAGGGCGAGGTGATCATTCCTTCCGGTAATACCGAGCTTTTCGAAAACGATGAAATTTCCTTCATCTCGCGCCCGTCGGACGCTGTGCGCTTCTGCAAGCTCTGCAAGGTCGAATACGCGGCCGCAAGAAACGCCTTTGTCGTCGGCGGCGGACGGATCGCCTACTACCTGGGGCGCTACAACAAGAACAGCCGCACCAAATGCCAGTTCAAGATCATCGAAAATAACCTCGAGCGGGCGAATACCCTCGCGGAGAATTTCGACGACTTCACGGTCATTCACGGAGACGGTGCGAGTAAGCAGCTTCTGATCGAAGAGGGCATCGAGCACTGCGACGCCTTTGTCGCAATCACCGGTTTTGACGAACAGAATATCATGATGAGCCTCTCGGCCAACAAGCTCTCGAAGGCCCGCATGATCGCAAAGGTCAACCGCCTCGATCCGGAGGATGTGGAAAGCGTCGTGCCTTTCTGCTCGATCGTATCGCCGAAGGTCGTGACGACCAATTCCGTCGTCCGCTATGTGCGCGCGCTTGAGAGCTCCAGAGACTCTGATTTCGAAACGCTCTACAGCCTTGCAGGCGGGAAAGCCGAGGCCGTGGAATTCACCG
>CAMOZF010000305.1 GCA_946630765.1 uncultured Lachnospiraceae bacterium
TGTCGTATTTTGCGGCAATTTTCTTGGCCTGGGTGCCTTTTCCGGCACCGGGTCCGCCGAGCATTACAATCTTCATACTCTATCCTCCTGTTTTTTCGTAAGCGAGGAAAGTAATTGCGGATTGAGCTTGCTCAAAGACGCAATTATTATCCGAGCGAGTTTATCGTAAACGAATTCTGCTAATTCGTTTACGATAGCATGAGAGGCCATTCGGAACTCTTCGCTCCGAATGGCCTGATTATTTCGTGCTTAGAAAATACTGTCGTATTCTCTTTCTACCATCTTGCCTTCGATCTGCTGGATTGTATCCAGGATAACACCGACAATAATGATCAGTGAAGTTCCGAGGAAGGAAATTCTTCCGACTGAGAATACACCGGCCACAACGATCGGGATCAGCGCGACAATCGAGAGTCCGCAGGCACCGATAAAGACGATCCTGTTCAGGACGCCGTTCAGGTAGTCGCTGGTGGGCTTTCCGGGACGAATGCCGGGAATAAAACCGCCCTGCTTCTTCATACGGTCAGCTACTTCAATCGGGTTGAAAGTAATTGAGGTATAGAAGAAAGCGAAAATGAAGATCAGTGCAATGTAGAACAGAACACCAAGGCTGTAGTACCAGGCAACATTCGGATTGAACCAGTAGCTCGAGCTCAGGAACATGATAACCTTGCCCCAGAACGAGTTGTAGTTGATTGATCCGACGAACTGGGTGATCATGGCCGGGATCGACATCAGGGATGATGCGAAAATAACCGGGATCACGCTGGCTGTCAGGACCTTCAGCGGAATGCTGCTGTTCTGTCCGCCAAGCGACCGTCTGCCCTGCATCTTGCCGGAGTACTGCACCGGAATCTTCCGGACAGCGCCGTTCAGCCAGACAACAAAGGCGACAACAGCGAGGATCGCTGCAACGATCAGGATGACAATCACGATCGCAGCCGCAATACTTCTGCCGCTTGTAAATGTCGTAAACAGGACACCGAGCTCTTCAGGAATACCGGAAAGGATGTTGACAACAAGCACGATGGAGATACCGTTGCCGATACCCTTTTCCGTAATACGCTCGCCGATCCACATCAGGAAGGCGGAGCCGGCGGTCAGGGTGATCACGCAAACGATGATGTAGAATGCGTTCTTCGTTGTGAAGAGGCCCTGGTTGCCGAAACCGATGGCCATTGCGATGGACTCGATCAGTGCAAGAGCGACGGTAAGATAACGGGTATATTCCACGATTTTCTTACGTCCTTCATTGCCGTCGCGCTGAAGCTCTTCGAGCTTCGGAATCGCAATCGTCAGAAGTTCCATGATAATGGATGATGTAATGTACGGAGTAATGGAAAGCGCGAGAATTGAAAAGCTTTCCATCGAGCCGCCTGTGAAGGAATTGAAGATATTGAAAGCGTCATTCTGAAGAGATCCCATGATATCTTTGACGACGCTCGGGTTGGTGCCCGGGACCGGGATCTGAGATCCCACCCGGATCACAACAACCATGAGAAGTGTAAAGAGCACTCTCTGACGGATATCTGCAATTCTCCAGGCCGTTTTGAGTGTTTTTAACATCAGATCACCTCGATCGTTCCGCCTGCAGCTTCAATCTTTGCCTTGGCACCTTCCGAGAAAGCGTTGGCCTTCACGGTAAGCTTCTTAGTAACTTCTCCATTTCCCAAAAATTTTACGCCGTCAAGCGCGTTCTTGATGATACCTGCATCGAGAAGGCTCTCAACTGTGACTTCTGCGCCGTCTTCAAAACGATCGAGTACCGATACGTTGATGCCGACGATCTCTTTCGTGTTGCGGTTCTTGAAACCACGCTTCGGAAGACGTCTGTATAAAGGCATCTGACCGCCTTCAAAACCAGGTCTCGGAGCTCCGCTCCTTGCCTTCTGACCCTTATGACCCTTACCGGCAGTCTTTCCGTTTCCGGAGGCGTGACCACGGCCACGTCTGAAATTGTCATTGTGCACGCTGCCGGGAGCCGCAGTTAAATTAGATAAATTCATACCACTGTACCTCCGTCTCAATTCTCTTCTACTTTCACCAGATGGTTCACCCGGAAGATCATGCCGCGGGTTGCGCCGTTATCCGGAAGAACAACTGTCTGATGTAATTTGTGAAGTCCTAAAGCTTCCACAGTTGCACGCTGCTTCGGAATTGCGCCGATCGGAGACTTCACCAGGGTAATCTTTAAGGTTTTTTCGTTTTCCATTTAAAGTTCCTCCTTATGAAATTACAGCTCGTCAACGGACTTTCCGCGAAGTGCGGCAACCTGCTCCGGGGTCTTTAAGGCCTTGAGGCCTTCAATTGTCGCCAGAACAACATTCTGCTTATTGTTGGAGCCCAGAGACTTGGTACGGATGTTCTGCAGGCCGGCCAGTTCACAGACGGAACGAGCGGGGCCGCCGGCGATGACACCGGTACCTTCCTTACTTCTCTTCATCAGCACTTCGGCGCTGCCGTACTTGCCGGTGAAGTCGTGGGGGATGCTCTTGTTCTCATCAAGCGGAACGGTGATCATGTGCTTTTCAGCATCCTGTTTCGCTTTTCTGATTGCTTCCGGTACTTCTGCCGCCTTGCCGGTGCCAGCACCGACATGGCCATTCTTGTCGCCAACTACTACAAGCGCGGAGAAACGCATGTTGCGTCCACCTTTAACAACCTTGGTGACACGCTTGATGGCTACAACATTGTCTTCAAGTTCAGACTTCTGTGCTTCGATATTTTCGCGATTATCTCTAGCCATACGATCATTCCTCCTTCTTAGAATTTCAGACCAGCCTCGCGGGCTGCGTCTGCAAGCGCCTGAATCTTACCGTGGTAGATGAAACCGCCGCGGTCAAATACTACTTCACTGATACCGGCATCAATTGCTTTCTTGCCGATATAGGAGCCCAGGAATGCAGCTGCTGCCACATCGTTGGTCTTCTCGATTTCCGCCTTGACATCCTTCTGATTGGTGGATGCGGCAAGAAGAGTTTTATGTGCGGTATCGTCGATCAGCTGCACATACATATGATTGTTGCTTCTGAAGACTGCCATACGCGGACGTTCTGCGGTGCCGTTGATATGCCGGCGA
>CAMOZF010000306.1 GCA_946630765.1 uncultured Lachnospiraceae bacterium
GCATTCGGACATCGACACGCTGGAGCGCGCGGAAATCATCCGCGACATGCGGCTCGATGTCTTCGACGTGCTGGTCGGCATCAACCTCCTGAGGGAGGGCCTGGACATTCCGGAGATCGCGCTTGTTGCGATCATCGACGCGGACAAGGAAGGCTTCCTTCGTTCCGGCACCTCGCTGATCCAGACCGTGGGCCGCGCGGCAAGAAATGCCGAAGGCCACGTCGTCATGTACGCGGACACGATAACGGATTCGATGAAGCGCGCGATTGACGAGACGAACCGCCGCCGCGAAATCCAGGAACGTTATAATGAAGAACACGGCATTACGCCGACGACGATAAAAAAGGCGGTGCGCGACCTGATCAGCATCTCGAAGCAGGCGGCATCGGCCGGCGACAGACTTGAGAAGGATCCGGAGTCGATGAGCAGGAAGGAGCTGGAGAAGCTTCTGCGGACGATGGAGAAGCAGATGAAGAAGGCTGCGGCCGACCTCAATTTCGAGGCCGCGATGGAGCTTCGTGACCGGATTCGGGAGCTGTCGGTGCATTTGAATGACTGAGGAGAACATGGCATCACATTTCATCAAAATACGGGGGGCGCGTGAGCACAACCTGAAAAATATCGATCTTGACATCCCCAGAGACAAGCTGGTGGTTCTGACGGGGCTTTCGGGCTCCGGAAAGTCCTCGCTTGCCTTTGATACCATTTATGCGGAAGGGCAGCGGCGCTACATGGAGTCGCTGTCCTCCTATGCGCGTATGTTCCTCGGGCGAATGGAGAAGCCTGCTGTGCAGTCCATTGAAGGCCTGCCCCCGGCGATCTCGATCGACCAGAAAACCACGAACAGAAACCCCCGCTCCACGGTCGGCACCGTGACGGAAATCTACGACTATCTGCGCCTTCTCTACGCGCGGATCGGCATCCCGCACTGCCCGAACTGCGGCCGGGAGATCAAAAGGCAGTCGGTCGACCAGATGGTGGACAGCGTCATGCGGCTCCCCGAAAGGACCAGAATCCTTGTCGTGGCGCCGGTTGTGCGCGGCAAAAAGGGCCGCCACGAGAAGCTTCTCGATCAGGCCCGGAAGTCCGGCTACGTGCGTGTGCGGATCGACGGCTACCAGTACGAGCTTTCCGAGGAAATCACGCTCGACAAGAATATCAAGCACAATATCGAGATCGTGATCGACCGTCTGATTGTGCGGCCCGGCATCGAGACAAGGCTTGCGGGTTCTCTGGAAAATGCCATGGAGCTTGCGGACGGACTCGCGATCGTCGCCGCGCCGGATGACCAGACAGAGCTTCGCTTTTCGCAGAATTTTGCCTGCCCGGACTGCGAGATTTCGATCGAGGAGATCGAGCCCCGCTCCTTTAGCTTCAATAACCCCTTCGGCGCCTGCCCGACCTGCGCAGGCCTCGGCTACAAGATGGAATTCGACGAGGAGCTGATGATCCCCGACAAGTCGCTGTCGATCAACCAGGGCGCAATCACGGTTACCGGCTGGCAGAGCGCGAACACGAAGGGCTCCTTCACGAACGCGACCCTTCAGGCGCTGTGCGAGCATTTCCATTTCGATCTGGACACGCCCTTCCAGGATTATCCGAAAAAGATTCAGGATATTCTGATCCGCGGAACCGACGAGAAGGTCAATGTTCACTACAAGTCCCAGCGCGGACAGGGCGTCTACCCGATCGCCTTTGAGGGGCTTCTGGAGAATGTAAACCGCAGGTACCGGGAGACCTTTTCCGAGACGCAGAAGGCCGAATACGAGACCTTCATGCGCATTTCCCCCTGTACGGACTGCAACGGCATGCGGCTGAAAAAGTCCTCGCTGGCCGTGACGATCGAAGGGAAAAATATCTACGAGCTGACCGATATGGCGGTGCGCGATATGATCCGGGAGGTTTCCTCGTGGGAACTTTCCGAGAACCAGCAGATGATCGGCGCGGAGATTCTGAAGGAGATCAATTCCCGGCTTTCCTTTATGAAGGACGTCGGCCTCGACTATCTCGCGCTGACGCGTGCGACCGCGACGCTTTCCGGCGGAGAGGCGCAGCGGATCCGGCTGGCGACCCAGATCGGCTCCGGCCTGGTCGGCGTCGCCTATATCCTGGACGAGCCCTCGATCGGCCTGCACCAGAAGGACAATGACAAGCTGCTGCAGACGCTGAAGCACCTTCGGGACCTCGGAAATACCGTGATCGTCGTCGAGCATGACGAGGATACGATGCTCCAGTCCGATTATATCGTGGACATCGGCCCCGGCGCCGGTGAGCACGGCGGCGAGGTGGTCGCAGAGGGCAGCGTCAAGGACATCATGAAGTGCAAAAAGTCCGTGACCGGCGATTATCTGTCCGGAAGGATCCGGATTCCCGTGCCGGAGCGGCGGCGCACGCCGACCGGGACAATGACTGTCCGGGGCGCGCGGGAAAATAACCTGAAAAATATCGATGTAACCTTCCCGCTTGGCGTATTCACCTGCGTGACCGGCGTTTCCGGCTCCGGAAAATCCTCACTTGTGGACGAAATCCTCAGTAAGAGCCTGCTTCGGACCCTGAACCGGGCGCGGACGATCCCCGGAAAGCACGACCGCATCGAAGGCACGGAAGCCCTCGACAAGATCATCGTGATCGACCAGAGCCCAATCGGAAGGACGCCGCGGTCGAACCCCGCAACCTATACAGGCGTATTCGACCAGATCCGCGACCTGTTCTCGCAGACGACGGAGGCGAAGGCCAGAGGCTACACCAAAGGCCGCTTCAGCTTCAATGTCCGCGGCGGACGCTGCGAATCCTGCTCCGGCGACGGCATCATCAAGATCCAGATGCATTTCCTGCCGGACGTCTATGTGCCCTGTGAGGTCTGCGGCGGCAAACGCTACAACCGGGAGACGCTCGAGGTTCTGTATAAAGGCAAAAATATCTACGACGTGCTGAATATGACCGTCGAGGAGGCACTGGATTTCTTCCAGGCCGTGCCCTCGATCCGCGACAAGATCCAGACGCTCTACGATGTCGGGCTTTCGTATATCCGCCTCGGACAGCCCTCGACCGAGCTTTCCGGCG
>CAMOZF010000307.1 GCA_946630765.1 uncultured Lachnospiraceae bacterium
TCTACAAGCTGATCAATGATCTTGTTGAATCGGGCCGCAGCGTGCTGATGATCTCCTCTGAGATGGAAGAGCTGATCGGTATGTCTGACCGAATCATCGTGCTCGCAGAAGGTGAAATGACCGGCGAGCTTCAAAAGGAGCAGTTTAACTCGGACACCATCATGGCATACGCGTCCGGAATCGTTGATAAGAAGGAGGCAGTTTGATGAAGAGCTCCAATTCGGCAAATCTGATCAAGTCCAACGCGATCTGGCTGGTGTTTATCGCTGAGGTCATTATTTTCGCCATCGCCAGCGGAGGCACGTTCCTCACCCCGAACAATGTCGTCAACATTTCCCGCCAGGTCTCCTACTACGGAATCGCATCCATCGGTATGACCTTCGTGATCCTGATCGCGGGAATCGACCTTTCCATCGGTTCCATCATCACCTTCGTCAATGTCATCTGCGCATATATGATGGTGAACATGGGAATAAACATGTGGGTCGCAGTGATCATTTCCCTGATCTTCGCAACCGCCATCGGAACCCTGAACGGCGCCATGGTCGCTTCCATCGGCATCCCGGCCCTGATTGCGACCTTCGCTTCCCAGACCGTCTTTGAAGGTATCTCCTACCTGATCTCCGGCGGACGTCCGATCTCCGGCTTCACCCCGAACTTCGGTCTCTTCGGCCGCTGGACTGTCGGACCGGTCCCGGTCTGCGCCCTGATCATGATCGCCTGCTTCGCACTGGGCAGCTTTATCCTCAACAAATCCTACTTCGGCCGTTACTTCTACGCCATCGGCGGCAACGAGGAAGCGGCAGAGCTTTCCGGTATCCGCGTCAACCGCGTGAAATACCTGATCTACGCACTCTCCGGTTTCTTCGCCGGTCTCGCGGGCATCGTCCTTCTCTCCCGCTCCGGTTCCGCGCAGAGCACGGTCGGCAAGGGTCTCGAGTTCGACGTCATCACCTGCGTCGTCCTGGGCGGTGTCTCCGTCAACGGCGGCGTCGGCCGCATGTCCGGCGTTGTCGCGGGCGTTCTGATCATCGGCTCCCTGACCAACGGCATGATCCTCATGGATGTCAGCGAATATACGCAGATGGTCGTCAAGGGTCTCGTCCTGGCGGTCGCCGTCGGCATCGACTGCATGTCCAAAAAGCATCAGGCTTCGTAATCTTTCCATTCCCCTGCCTTTGGCAGGGGAACCTCATAAAATAAAAGGAGAAACTATGCTTCCGAAAGAACTGATCGAACAGGGAAAAACAGCCCTCGGTATTGAATTCGGCTCAACCCGTATCAAAGGTGTTCTCATCGACTATGACGGAAATGTACTTGCCGTCGGCGGCCATGAGTGGCAGAATAAACTAGTAGACGGCATATGGACCTACGATCTTGCCGATGTGGATGCAGGCCTTCAGGCATGCTACAGGGACCTCTGCCGGGATGCGGCGGAAAAATACGGCGTCACAATAAAAACCCTCGGCGCGATCGGCATCAGCGCCATGATGCACGGCTACATCGCTCTCGACAAAGACGACAGACAGCTTGCTCGTTTTCAGACCTGGCGAAACACCAACACGACCGCGGCGGCAGACGAGCTGACGGAACTTCTTCAGTTCAATATCCCCCTTCGCTGGTCGGCCGCCCATCTCTATCAGCGTCTTCTGGACGGTGAAGAGCATGTCGCAAAAGTCGCCTCCGTGTTTACGCTGGCAGCCTACATGCACTACAAGCTGACCGGAAAGAAAGTGATCGGCATCGGAGATGCGGCAGGTATGTTCCCGATTGACTCCGACGCACTGGACTACAACGAGGAAATGGTACGGAAATTCGATGCTCTCATGGCGGAAAAAGGCTGTGCGCTGAAGCTCCGGGAAGTATTCCCGAAGGTGCTCACCGCCGGCGAGGATGCCGGCTGCCTGACCGCGGAAGGCGCCGCACTGCTTGATCCTGACGGACAGCTTGCTGCCGGCATACCGATGTGCCCGCCCGAGGGAGACGCCGGCACCGGCATGACCGCTACCAACTCGGTCGCTCCGCGGACCGGCAACTTGTCCGCCGGCACCAGCACATTCGCCATGGTCGTCCTCGAAAAGCAGCTTAAAAAGCTTCACCGGGAGATCGACATGGTCACGACACCGTCCGGCTTCCCCTGCGCCATGTCCCACGCCAACAACGGCACGTCCGACCTCAACGCATGGGTAGGGCTCTTCCGCGAGTTCTGTAAGCTAATAGGCGTGGAAGCGGATATGGGCACCCTGTTCGGAAAGCTCTACACCAACTCACTGAACGGCGATCCCGACTGCGGCGGCCTCCTGCCCTACGGCTACTACTCAGGTGAGAACATCACTTTCATCAACGAAGGCCGTCCGCTCTTCGTGAGGACGCCGGGCAGCAGGTTCAACCTCGCGAACTTTATGCGCGCCAACCTCTACACCTCGCTCGGTGCCGTAAAGCTGGGCATGGACATCCTCCTGAAGGAGGAAGGCGTGAAGCTGGACCGCATCATGGGCCACGGCGGCCTCTTTAAGACGCCGGGCGTCATGCAGCGCTATCTGGCCGCGTCCGTCAATACGCCGGTCACCGTCATGGAGACCGCAAGCGAAGGCGGCGCCTGGGGCATCGCTCTTCTGGCCGCTTATCTGGCTGACGGCAGACGCGACGGAAAGCTTGAAGACTACCTCGACAAACGCATTTTCGCCGGCCTTGAGGGCGAAGCCATGTATCCCGACCCTGCGGATGTAGAGGGTTTTGAAACCTTCACAGAGCGCTATGTCGCGGGGCTTTCCGTGGAGAAAGCTGCCATCGAGGCAATTAACTGGTAAACAAACTATAAAAAATAAAGGAGGGCTGCCGTATGTCCGCGAAAAATGAAAGATGGAACGCCTATTTCTCGGAACTTGATCCGGAAAAACGCATGCTCATTTTTAACGACACCGTGAAGGAAATCGACGCGGAGGCAGCCTTCATTGCGAGTCTCTACGCCGAGCGCTACCGCGACGTCAAAGACCCGAACCGCAAAGTCGACAACTGGCTCTGGAAATTTGTCTACCTGCCCGGGCTCTTAAAGAAGCGCCG
>CAMOZF010000308.1 GCA_946630765.1 uncultured Lachnospiraceae bacterium
GGTGAGATTTCGGCCAGCTTCTTTTCATGCAGGCGGCAGACAACCGCGAGAAGCGCCCCGGTTTCGCAGCTGAACAGATCAAGCACGGGGCGTTTTTTGGAAGGAACGGGCAGCGGCATTGTATCGCGGATATAGGAATTGTGCGGCGGGATTGTCCAGCTCGTCTCCTCCATGATGCTGTACAGGCCGTTTACAATGTCATCCGTAAAGCGGCCTTTGTTTTCAAGCGCTTCCGCAGCCGAGAGCGCCGACAGCGCCGAGCGCTTCAGAAAATACGGCGTCTCAAAGTGTTTCCGGTTTCCGGTGCGCGAAAAGTCCAGATACAGCGTCATCGGAAGCGCCGGATATTCAAAATGCAGGTATTTCTCGCCTTCCCGGATCAGCCAGGCTTTTCTTTCTTCCGACAGTCCCTCATAGAAGGCGCTGCCTGCTTCGGGGAAGCAGGCAAGCGGTGCAAATGACAGGCGGTCACTTAAATATTTCTCAAGCATGATATTCAGTCCTTCATAAAGTTTTCGATTTCATCGGGCTCCCTGATGATCGCCGCGGAAAGCACCTCGCAGCCGTCCTCAGTAATCAGAAGGTCGTCCTCAATACGGATGCCGATCTCCTCTTCGTCGATGTACAGGCCGGGCTCGTCGCTGATGATCCAGCCGGGCTGCAGCTTGTCGCCCGCGAGGCTGATGTCATGCACGTCGATGCCGATCGGATGGCTGACGCCGTGCATATAGTACTTTCCGACGTCCTCCTTCTTCTCGATCAGGCCCATTTCCACAAGGCCTTCCCCGAGGATCTCCTTTGTCAGGTCATTGAGATCCCTTGTCGTGATGCCGGGCTTTGCCGCCGCGGCGACGGCCTTATTGGCCTTCAGGACGAGCTCGTAGATCTCGCGCTGACGAGGTGTGAACTTTCCATTTGCGGGGTAGGTTCTTGTAATGTCGCTGCAGTAATTCTCGTACTTTGCCCCAAGATCGAGAAGGATCAGCGTCCCGTCCTTGACCTCGCAGTGATTCGTGCCGTAGTGCATCATGCAGCCGTTCAGGCCCGAGCCTGCAATCGTATTGAAGGCCTGCTTCTTCGCGCCAAGCCTTCTGCAGGTATATTCGAAATCCGCCTGCACCTGGTACTCCATCATGCCGGGCTTCAGGTTCTTCATCACATATTCAAGGCCCTGTCGCGTGATATTTATGGCCTTACGGACCTTTTCGACCTCTTCTTCGTCTTTCTCCTCACGAAGCGGCGCAACGGCCATATGGAGGTCTTTTAAGGCGACTGCGGGGTAGAGCTTCTTAAACTCCTCCGCCTTCACGAAATTATAATCCGGAAGGTCATGCATCTGCAGGCGGAACAGATCAAAATACACCTGCTCCACGCAGTATCGTCCCATGAAGCGGCCGATCATGCTTTCCAGACTGTCGGTGTACATCACGGTCTCGATCCCGCTGATTTCCCGGACCTCGTCTTTTGTCGGCATCTTGCCGGTCCAGCGCTCGTTGAATTCGTCCGGCTCCTCGATGAACAGGATCTCATGCGTCTTCTCTTCCGTCTTCAGCGCAAGAAAGGCCGTGCCCTCGCGCTCCAGTCCGGTCAGATAGAAATACTGGCTGTTGACTTCAAAGTTATAGTAATCGTCTTCATTCGTGTGAAGCGGCACGCCGGCATAGCTGACAACCAGGCTGTTTACCGGCAGTGTATCAAATAATTTCTTTCTGTGTTCTGTAAATGACATATCCTTCAATTCTCCTCTTTCAGCTGTATGATAAATCCGTCTTCCGTATTGCCCGTAAGCACCATGAAACGGGGACAGGTTTTCTGTCCCCGCTTCAGAAAAAGCCGGATTATTCCACAGCCTTTTTCAGCGCTGCGGAAAGTTCTTCATTTTCCTTTTCCGCAAGCGCCTGCGTCCTGCCGCAGGCAAGCACGTAAAGTTTCAGCTTGGGCTCCGTTCCCGAAGGACGGGCGATAACACGGGTGCCGCCTTCGAGGAAGAATTTCATGACGTCGGACTTCGGAAGACCGTCGATGCCCTCCGAATAGTCGAGCGTCATCTCAATCCTGCGGCCCGCGAGATCCACCTCGCCCGCGCGGAATTTCGCCATGACGTCCTTCATCTTCTGAACGCCCGCGATGCCTTCAAATGTGAAGCTCTGGGTGACATTCTTATAGTAGCCGTAGGCCGCGTACAGCTCGTCAAGCTTATCGAGAAGGCTGATGCCCTTGCTCTTATAGTACGCGAACATTTCGCAGATCATAAAGGCCGCGTCCACCGCGTCCTTGTCGCGGACATAGCCGCCGGACAGATACCCGTAGCTCTCCTCGAAGCCGAAGACGTAGTCGCCTTCCTTTCCTTCCTTTTCGAGCATCAGAATCTGCTCGCCGATGTACTTGAAGCCGGTCAGCACGTTGATGACGCGCACGCCGTAGTGCTCAGCGATCTTCTCCGCAAGATCAGTCGTCACGATCGTCTTGACCATCACCGGATGCTCGGGCATGGTACCGTTTTCGATCCGCTTCTGACAGATATAGTCAAGAAGGAGGCAGCCGGTCTCATTGCCGGAAACGAGAACGTAATTACCGTCCTTATCGGCGACGGCGATGCCGCAGCGATCCGCATCCGGATCGGTAGCCAGAAGAAGCTCCGCCTTCTCCTCCTCCGCGTACTTCATGCCAAGCGCCATGGCTTCACGGATTTCCGGGTTCGGATACGGGCAGGTCGGGAAGTTTCCGTCGGGATTGCGCTGCTCTGAAACGACTGTAATATTCGTAAATCCGGTCTCCCGAAGCATGCGCGTCACGGGCTTCAGGCCGGTGCCGTTTAAGGGGGTGTAAACGATCGCGACATTCCGGTCGATCTGATCCTTCGGGCCGAGGACGGATTCCTTCTTCACGCGCTCGATAAAGGCGGTGTAGAGATCCTCCGAAATGTACTCGATGCAGCCCTTCTCAAGCAGTGCGTCGAAGTCGCCGAACTTCACATCCCGGAACACATCCAGCACATTGATCGCCGCAAGGATCGTGTCCGCAGCCTCCGTCGTAATCTGGCAGCCGTCCGATCCGTAGA
>CAMOZF010000309.1 GCA_946630765.1 uncultured Lachnospiraceae bacterium
GAACAGTCTTTTGTTAGCAGTCACTAACCATTACTGATTATATTCCCTTTTTGAGAGAAAATCAAGACCATACGCGGAGGGAAAACTTCTTCTTGTTTGAGCCGCAAAGCGGATTGCTTTTGATCGGCTTTTCAGGTATACTTAAAGCAGAAAATTTTCCAAAGAAAGGATAAGTGCTATGGCTTTTTTAACTGTGAATTTTATATCCAAAAGTTTAATGAGAACCGTCCCGGTGAATGTGATTCTTCCCGCGGACAAGCTTGTTTTCCCGGGTATGCCCGAGCCGGAGCAGAAGCCCTTCAAAATGCTGATCCTGCTGCACGGCATCCTCGGAAACTATACGGACTGGCTTAACGGCACGCGGATTCAGCGCTGGGCGGAAGAAAAGAATCTCTGCGTCGTCATGCCTTCGGGTGACAATGCTTTCTATGTGGATCTTCCGCAGAGCGGCAATTACTACGGAAAATTCATCGGCGAGGAGCTCCCCGCCATGATGCGAAAAATGTTCCACATCTCCGAGCGCCGCGAGGACTGCTATATCGCAGGCCTCTCGATGGGCGGCTTCGGCGCCATGAGAAACGGCCTCTGCTACAATGACACCTTCAGCGCGATCGCTGCCCTTTCCGGCGCTTTTATCCTGCATGAGCCGAAATCGGACGATGAAGAGATCGGAAGAATGGGGATTGAAAAATACTGCTTCGGGACAATGAAGGAAGGCTGGTATTCCGAGAAGAATCCGCAGTATCTCGCGGACAGTCTCTGCAAGCGGAAGGCCGCCGGCGAAGCGGTGAACTTCCCGAAAATCTATATGTGCTGCGGGACATCGGACGGCTTACTTGAAGCAAACTACACCGTCCGGGACGATCTTCTGGAAAAAGGCTTTGATGTCACCTGGGAAGAAGGCCCCGGCGGACACGAGTGGGACTTCTGGGACAGCTATATCAGGAAAATCCTGGACTGGCTGCCGCTGGATGCGGACAACGCGGGCATCAATTCCGGCAATGTCGCGAAGCCTGAATAAGTTACGAAAAAGATTAAAGGGGAGGGTTGAAAATGTACAAATACAATATCCGGGACTATGTCCCGAATCTTCCGATCAGTTACGGGAAGGAGCCCTACGGCACCGCCTATAAGGGCCTTTTCCGTCAGATGGTAGAAACAGAGACTGGCGCCCGTGAAATCATCACCTACGTGCCGGAGGACTATTTTCCGCAGCAGAAGGGCGCGCTGATCTTTGTTCCGGCGGGCATTTCCGCGGAGGATTTCGTCAATGAATCGAAATGGGTCGAATGCGCGAAGAAGAATTCGATTTGCCTGATCTTCCTCACGGCTGCGAAGAAATGGGGCAAGCCCCAGGAGGAAAACGACTTTATCTACAAGGCCTTCAATCAGGCCTTCCACAGTGTCGCCGTGATCAATTTCGACCAGAAATACGCGATCGGCTACGGAGACAGCGCGACCTTCCTCGCCAAATATCTCAGCTATAACTCTCTTCTTTTCGGCGGCGCGGTTCTTTTCGGGCCGGAGGATCTTACAAAATCCGCACTGTCCCGCGCAAAGGACACGCACCGGGTTCCCGTCTGGATCGTCAACGAAAAAGGTACGGAGACGCCGGTCCTTACGGAATACTATAAAAAGAGAAATCTCTGCATCGACGAGCATCTCAGAAACGACTGGGCCAGGGTCTATAACGAGCGGATGCTGCCCGCGGACGAGTCGGAGCTTACACAGGCCGCAAGCCGGGTCTGGGTCAGTGAAGTGAAAAACGCGAAGGCGCTCTATACAAGCGCCGCCTGGACCGAGCGGGCCTATATGGATTTTCTGATCCGCCGCTATCACCACGACCATTTGAGCGTAACGCAGCTCAAGGTCAACTTCACGCTCGACGAGATCGGCATGAAGGTCTACAAAAAGCGCATGCCGCACGCCTCCTTCCCTGAGCCGCAGGAGCGGGTCTGGTCGGTCTACGCGCCCTCGGATTATGACAAAAATAAAGCCTATCCGATGGTCGTTGTGAGCCACGGTTTCGAGTGCACACACGACCTGATGGTAAAAAACACGGATTTCTGGAAGATCGCGGAGCAGCGGAAATTTATCGCTGTATTTACGCAGGGTCTGCCGACGGAGGGAACCAATTACGGCCTGCCGCGGTGGCGGAGCAGCCCTTTCCCGATCAAGGGCTTCCCGATGCGAAGAAAGCCCGATACTCAGGAAGAATTCCAGTCTGAAATCAACTACTTCCGCACGGTTGTCGAGGATGTAAAGAAGCACTACAACATCGACGCTTCCAGAATCTACTGCACCGGACATTCAAACGGTTCCGCAATGACCTACGGCCTCTCCATGGAGATGGGCGACGTCTTCGCCGCCTCCGCGCAGATCGGTTTTGCCTGCTGGCAGTTTGAATCTGTCGACGAGATGCCGAAGGACCATTACCGCATGCCGGCGCTGAATGTTTCCGCGGAGCACGATCCCTGGAAGGATCCCTTTGACAAAACCCAGCCGCTCTACTGGGAGCTTCTGTGGCGGAAAGTCGAGAACGGCGTCGATCCGGAGGCGGAGCCCTTCATTCTGGATAACGGCGCCGCCATCACCTATGTGTGGAACAACGCGGACGGTATTCCGGTCGTGAAATTCGCGATGTACCGGGATTCCAACCACTCCTTCCACAGCGGCATCGCCTGGTATGTCTGGGACAGTTTCCTCTGCAATTACAGTAAAGACGCGGACGGCACCCGCTACTACGGCGGACGGCCGATCCGTTGATATCAGCCAAAATTGATCCAGGTACGATCTTACAAGGAGGAACAGCATGGAATATACAATAATCAAAACTCCCCAGGGCGTACTCAGGGGTCTGACAGACGGAAGGGTGTGCCGCTTTCTCGGCATTCCCTACGCCAAGCCTCCTGTAGGGAAGCTTCGCTGGAGAGGCCCTGAAAAGCTGCCGCCTTCCGAAGAAGTGCTGGACTGCACAAAAGAAGCGCCGATGCCCTTGCAGATCCTTCCGGATTCGCATCCGCTGAAGAAGCATCCGATGAGCGAAGACTG
>CAMOZF010000310.1 GCA_946630765.1 uncultured Lachnospiraceae bacterium
GGGATCCGGGAAGGCCTTGGGACTGAAGGCATGCGGCACGAAGTTGTTGATGCCGCGCACCATCAGGTGGTCCGCCAGATATTTTTCGAGCTTCACACCCTCCGACCAGCCGTAATTGCCGAAAATCTCACACATCGCGCGGCCGTTTTTCAGCGGATCGATCGCCGCCATCGAGGTGCCGAGCTTTCCGAGCGTGTAATGCCAGAATTCGCCGTCGCGCACCGGATGTAAGAAATCGCCGGGGCCGACGCCCTCGCCCTGCGGAAGAATCTGGCCGCCGATATCGTCGATGCCGGCCATATCCTGCCCCGCGAGGCCGCGGAAATAGTGCCCGAGGCTGCTGACCGTGCGGCTGTGCTGATGATCATCCTCGATCAGATGCCCGATGTACATCACGCCGTGTTCGCGGCACCAGTCGCCGATCTGGAAGGAGAAGCACTCCGAAACCAGCCGCGTGACAACGTCCATGTAGTCGGCGCGCACCCTGGCCTCCAGATCCGGATCCATGCCCTGGCAGAAAATCAGCGGAAGATAGCGGTTGTAATTCTCTCCCCAGCGCGCCTGAAGCGCCTCGCCGACCGCATCCGACCAGGCCTGATCCGACAGTTCCCCGATCTTCTTGCCGAATTCGTAGAGATGGCCGTTTCCGATCTCCGGCTCATCCGAGAAGAAGCCCGCGATCGTCTTGCCGAATTCTTCCCCGTAGTGCGCAAAATGCGGCTCGTAAACCGCGTCGATCAGCTTTCTGCAGGACTTTCGGTCCATCATATTGATATAGTTTCTGTGCGGGCCAAAGTTCCGTGAAAGGTACAGAAGCGCGATCTTCCATTCGCCCTGATCCGGGCAGGAAAAGACCACCTCGTCCTTCGAAAGCTCCTCTGTAAGGTCCACAAGCTCCTGTTCGGAGCCGCCCTTTTTCAGCGCAACCGCCGCGATCAACCGGTCATCGTCGAAATGCGGCATGTTCTGGGGCTGCATCGTGTACTGCTCGATCTGGTTGGGCGCCCATGCCGGGGCCTTTTGGTGCTCCGCCGGGCGGAAGCGAAATTCTCCGGCATCCTCGGGAATTTCCAGGATCTCCATCGCAAGGCTCTCGCGAAGAAGCGCAGGATCCGCGTCCTGAAGCGCGCCGTTTGCATAACCTGTCGGGAAATGTGCATCGTCCAGGATCCAGACCTTCATGCCGAGCTTTTTCGCCTCATCGAGGATCGCGTCCATGTCTTCCCACCATTTCGGACCGCAGAAATCCGGGTGCGGACGGCTCTCAACACAAAAGGCGCCGATATCCGCATCATGAATCACCCGAACATAATGCCGGAGGGTCTTCTCGTCCTCTCCGTGCTGCCAGAAAAACGGCAGGATATGGTTCTCCGCTTTCCCGGAAAGTATAGATTTCAGTGTCATATAAGCTCCTCCATTTCAACCCTTATTGATTAAATTGTAATCCAAAAATCCTTTGCGGTAAAGAGCAAAGATTGACAGTTGTTCTACATAAAATGTGGGAATTGTCGAGAAATCCGCCGCTGTCCCCACGCCAGCGCAATCAAAGCGTGCTTGCTTTTTTCCAGCGGTCATATATAATATGAATATCAGGGTCAGAAGTCTTCTCACGCGGCAAGCGTGCCTGCCGGTGGAAGGAAGGCTTAGTGACCCGGATATCACCTTTGACCCAAACATCATTTTTATATTACAAGGAGGTGCCATGTCTAAGAAAATCATGCTGATCCCCGCCGGGCTTCTTGCCGCCGCGCTGCTTCTTGCAGGCTGCAAGGGCGCCGTTTCCCGGGAGATTGAAGGTTTTGATTTCGGCTCGAAGGAGCCGACCGAAACCACGACGTCTGAAACTGAAACAGAAGCTGCGACAGAGGAAAGTACCAGCGAAACCACGGAAGAAGAAACGACAAGTGCCTTGCCTTCGGGGGAGGGCGAAGAATTTTCCTGCAAACGCTTCCGCGCCGTCTGTCCTCCCGGCTGGACCAATTACGTGCTGATGGATTTCTGGGACAAGGAAAAGCAGGACGAGATGACCCTGCAGTTCTACAAGGGCAGCTGGGAAAATGACTTCGATCTGTACCATCTCGCGTCCGTGCGCATGAGCTGCTACGCCGAAGACTACAGCATGCTGGACTCGAGAGATTTCTATGAAAATGTCGAGGACGAGTCCGTCACGGATCCGCTGGGACATGTGTGGGAAGGCTACAGCGGAGACTACGGCGAATCCCGGAATTTCTTCCTGAGCAGCAGCTTCGACCACCATGTCTTCATTGCGACCGGCCTCTTAAACGGCGACAAATCCTCTTACGCCCTGACGGACGAGGATTTCCTCTCGATCCTCGCGAGCATGAAGCCGAATGACGAGGAAGATCCGAAGGAAACAACCGAAGAAGAAACGACCGAATCCGAGACGGAAACCTCGGAGGAAAGCAGCGAAGTGACCGAAACCGAGTCCGCGTCCGAGGAAAGCGAAACGGAAAGCACCGCTTCTTCCAATGCGTCCGAAAAGCCCTCGGCCGGCACCGTTGAGCCCAAAAAGAATGTTCATGTGGAGGTTGAGGATGCCGGAACGGAGCTGGAGCTTCGTTTTTCGGCGCTTCCCACATCCGCGGAAGATCTGCAGGCCCTGATCGACGAATACGGATTGGAGGATGCGAAAATGACCGCTGCCCTCTTCGTCACGGCGCTCCACGTCTACCCGGAGGACGCTTCCCGCGCCCAGGAAATGATGGCGCTCCTCTGCGATCCCGACGAGGCACGCTCGGTCATCAGCTTCGTTTCCGACCAGCTCCGCCAGAAGCCCTATCTCGCCGACGCGTATTTCGACGGCGCCGACCTGCAGAATGACTTCACGCCCGACGAGCCCTTCGAGATCAGTGTCGAGGACTACACGAACCGCGAGAACAACCAGTTCGTCTATGTCAGCATCGACTGCGACGGCGACGAGCGCGACCGCACCGCCGCCCTCCGCGAGCAGCCCGACGGCAGCTTCCTGATCGTCAAGTGCCCCGCGCTGATGCTCGGCCTGAAGTAATATCATACATGTCTCCCGA
>CAMOZF010000311.1 GCA_946630765.1 uncultured Lachnospiraceae bacterium
AATATACCATGCTGTTAAGAAAAAAACAAGCATTTTTCGGGAATCCGGCGGCGATTCTCCGTTCTGAACAAAGCGGCCAAGGAAAGTTTGGTGAAGCTGCAGTATTGAAAAAGTCGGGGAAATACGTTATGATGTAGTCAGAAAAGAAAAGGAGATAAAAAGAAAAAAGAAAAACAGAATAACAAAAGGACAATAGAATAGAAAATTAAAATAAACGAACGCTTCCAAGAGAATACCGATCCAGCGGCTTACAGAAGCCAGTATCCCTAAAAGAGAGGGACAAAAAGGATATATAGAGAATTCGAAAGAAAAGGAAGCGGATCCCGAAGAAAGAGAGGTTAAGTAAATGCTAAAAGAACCGATCGATGGCTGAAGGGGCTGTTAGATGTAAAGAAATCTGACAGCCCCTTCTTTTTGCGTGTTCTGCGGGGACCTGTCCCCATGGACGAACCGGTTACGCGAGGACCAGTTCATGCATCGCTCTTGTGCAGGCGATGTAGAGGAGGTTCCGGTCGAAGCCGGACAGATCGTAGTTCGAGTCGGCGCAGGGCACGATGACCTCGTCAAATTCCAGACCCTTTGCGAGCTGGACCGAGGTGATGATTACGCCGCTTCGGAACTTTTTACTGTCGGACGAGAGAAGCGTAAGATCATCGTCCGTTTCACGGAACTTCTCATAGAAGCCGGCGGCTTCCCGGGCCGTCTTCAAAATAATCGCAAGGGATGAATGGCTGCTTTTTCGGAAAGCGGCGATTTTGTCCCGGATCAGTTCGAAACGCGCGGATTCTTCTGTAAAGCGGAAGACTTCGGGCGCTTTTCCATGTCGGTCGATGACGTCGAGCTGCACGTCGGGGCTGATCGTTTTCGCGAAATTCATGATCTCCGCGGTGGAACGGTAGCTTTTCCGAAGCTCCACGAAAAGCGCTTCCGGGTACGAAAGCAGGAGATCCTTCAGCGTCGAACGGTTGATCGGATTCATACACTGCCCGTAGTCGCCGAGAATGGTTTTGTTGCAGGGATACATGATGTTCAGCACTTCATACTGAACCGGGGTGTAGTCCTGCATTTCATCGACCACAAGATGGCGGATATTCCGATGGACGGGAAGGCCCTGGTACGCGTGCAGAAGATAGAGGAAGGGGAACACATCCGGCCATTCGAGTCGGCTTTCGCTGATCTTCAGCATTTCGGGCGCGCCGAGCCAGCGGTAGAAGTCGCGGTACACGGCCAGCGGGCTTTTGAACTGCAGCATGGCCTTCAGGCGGTTTTTGAGCACGCCGACCTTTTCCTTATCGCGGTGCAGTCCGCCGCGGTAGCGGTATTCCTCGAGAAGCTCTTCGGCAATGGTCGGAATGCGCGAAAGGATCGGGTCCTGACGGTAGAAAAGGAACTGCTCGCGGATCCAGTCGGCGTCGACGGTCAGCCCGTCGTAGCGGTAATCCTTCGCACGGAAGATGCGCTCGGGAAGGATTTTCGCGTATTCCTGCAGCTTTTCGAGAAATTCGCGCGTGGATTTGAAGGCGGCACGGTCCTTTTCCTTCGGATCCTCGATGTCTAAAGGATCCTTCGGGTCCTCAAAATCGATCAGATCGTCCAGCATATCCATTGCGAGCTCGTAGAAGCTGTATTCCCGGACAGGCTCTTCACCCAGCTCGGGGATGACGTCGGAAATGTAGTCGGCGAACACCTTCGAAGGCGAAAGGATCATAATGTCTTCGGCCTTGATCTTTCCGCTGAAGCGATAGAGAAGGAAGGCGATCCGATGGAGTGCGATCGAGGTCTTTCCGGAGCCTGCGACGCCCTGAATCACCATGACTTTGGCCTTTTCATTGCGGATGATGACATTCTGCTCGCGCTGAATCGTCGCGATGATCGTTTTCATCCGCTCGTCGGAGGTACGCGCCAGCTCTTCCTGCAGAATATCGTCGGAGACGGTCTGCTGCGTATCCGCGACATAATCCATCTGTCCTTTTTTGATCCGGAACTGCCGCTTCAGGGTCATCTCGCCCTCGATCTTCCCGTCCGGCGCTACATACCAGGCCGGGCCGGTATCGTGGTCGTAGAACATGCTCGAGATCGGCGCGCGCCAGTCGTAGATCAGGATCTCTTCGTCATGGAGGAAATTAAAACGGCCGATGTACAGGGGAATTGCTGTCTGCTGTCCGTTTTCCGCAAAGTCGATCCGCGCAAAGTACGGAGAATCACTGAGCTTCTTCATGTGGTCCTGCTGCTTCGCGACCAGTGAAAGATTTGCCTCAATTTCCCGAAGCCCCCGGTCAAAGCTCAGGCGCTCCCTGGTGTCCATGTCGTAATAATTTTCCTTCCGGTCCTTCTGGGCTTCGTCATAGGTTCCGAGGACATTTGAGAAGTCCTGTCCGATCTTCTGAAGCTCTTCGTGAAGGATGGCTTCCACCTGATCAAGATGCAGAAGCTCATCCGGAAAATCTGTTTTCACATCAGCCATTTTGTCACCTCCTTCTGTATGGAAAACTGTTCATCGGTTCTTCTCCCACAAAAGCGAGAGAATACTAAATATACAAAGAAAAAGGCCGTTTGTCAAGCAGAGTTTCGGGAATTTATCGGGAAATACAGCGTGGCAATTCCGGGAAAGCTATGGTATAATGTTTTTACCAAAAATATTCATATGAAGAGGGGATAGATATGAATTACAGAACGCTTGGAAAAACAGGACTTTCTGTCAGTGAAGTCGGCTTCGGCGGCGAATGGCTCGAGCGCCACGAGGAGGCGCATTCGATCGACCTGATCCGCTATGCCGGAGAACAGGGGATCAATATCATCGACTGCTGGATGCCGGATCCGAAATCGCGCGATATCATCGGAAAGGCAATCGCGCCGCGGCGTGATCAGTGGTATGTCCAGGGGCATATTGGCTCGACCTACCAGGACGGACAGTATGTCCGCTCGCGTGATTTGAAGTTTGTAAAGCCGGCCTTTGAGGACCTTCTTCAGCGGATCGGCGGCGGCTATATTGACCTCGGCATGATCCACTACATCGATACCGAAGAGGACTGGAACAATTCG